>JAZDIE010000057.1:0-9582 GCA_043805295.1 Pseudomonadota bacterium | reverse complement strand
CCTGATTCAAGAATCACCGTTTGCCGACACAGGCATAGAAAATCTGGATGCCCATCCTATTATAACAAGCATCGGCTGTTCATATAGCTTTAAAGATAGGTCGGTTATTGAGATCTCGTTTTCAGAAGACCCGAACACTGCCGCTCTACCTGATTTTATGTTAGGAGCGGCTTATCGCCAAACATTCTAGCGCCATGTAACACCAAACCGCCCCTTGTCAAGGGAGGCTTAAAGGAGATTATTTATGAATGACCGACGACGAAATCCAAGGTATGAATGTTATCTGGCGGTAATGTGCGATCAATGTGTTCCGGGGACTATTTCAAAAGATATAAGCCTAAATGGAATGTTTATTCAGATCGATCCTGTTTTGTACAAACAAGGAGATGAATTGACTTTAACCCTCAATATTCCAACAAGACCGACTCCATTTGATGTGAAATGCAGGGTGACAAGGCTAACGGGAGACGGGATCGGAGTCGAGTTTATCCATCTGACCGCCTTTGACCAGGAGATACTTAATGACTGCCTTGACTTTTTTAAGGACGTCCTCCCTCTCCAATAAGACGCGCCAGCCGGTTCGCTTCATCCATAATATATTCAATATCAATGGTTTGAATTACTCTGTCTTTCACCACTATTTTTCCGTCTATTACGACATGGTTTACATCTGATCCTGATGCTGAATAAACAAGATGGGAATAGGGATTATACAACGGCGTCAGGTGTGGTTTATTGGTGTCAATCACTATAATATCCGCGCGTTTTCCAACCTCTATAGACCCGATATGATCACCCAGGCCGATTGCCCGCGCCCCGCCTATGGTAGCCATTGTTAAAACCTTCCTTGCGTCCATTAGAGTAGGATCATGACCATATACCTTTTGCAGCCTTGCAGTCATACCCATCTCCAAAAAAAGATCAAGGTCGTTGTTGCTTGCGCATCCGTCGGTCCCAAGCCCTACCCGAATATTATGGTTCATAAACTCCGGAACCCTGGCAATTCCTGATGCAAGCTTCATCTCGCTTTCTGTAGTAACAGATATTGCCGCTCCGGATTTTTTTACACATTCTATGTCTGCATCATCAAGGTGTATAGCATGCACAAGGAGGGTGTTTTCATCCATAATTCCGATATTGTCTAAATATTGCACAGGGGTTGTATGGTGGCGATTCATGATTTGCTCAACCTCATCCTTTGTCTCTGCCGCATGAATCTGGAAAAGGGCGTTTGTTGAGCGTGTTATTTCTTTGGCTCGTCTTAGGGTATCTTCCGAACAGGTATAAGGGGAATGGCAGAAAAGGCCAGGGGTTATTAAAGTTGAAACCCCTGTCCATTTAATGATAAACCGCACCCCTTCTTCGATGTTTTTTCTGGGATCAGCTACACCAGGCGCTGGAAAATCGATTATGCCCTGGCCGAGCACCCCCCTTAAGCCAATGGCTCTAAACGCTTCGGCAACGCGCGTTTCATAAAAATATCCATCGCAAACAGAGGTGGTTCCGGAAAGGACCATCTCAGCGCATGCAAGCAACGCCCCTATATATACAGATTCAGGGTTGATATGCCTGGCCTCGGCCGGAAATATATGTTCGTTAAGCCATGTCATTAACGGAAGGTCATCCGCCAGCCCACGAAAGAGGCTCATAGGCGCGTGGCAGTGGGTATTGACCAAACCAGGCATTATGATTCCGCCTTGCGCATCTATGTTTTGCCTTGCCCTTGGAAGAGAAGCGCCTTCTTCCAATCCATGTACATCCGCAATAACGCCGTCCTGTACAACAACAAGGCCGCGTTTAATATCGTCATGGCTGGGGTTAATTGTAAGAATTCTTCCGTTATGGATTAGAAGATCGTATTCGTGGGTACATGCAAAGCTCATCCTAACTTTAGCTCACTTTCAACTTTAGTCACTTATAACTCATATTGGCAAAATACTTTGAAAAAACACGCAATCATATGTTATACATGATGAGATGGTTTTTGCAAGTTCAAGAAAGGCTAAATTTTAAGAGGAATACGTTTTGAAACAGTACCTGATTGACGAGCTACGGCCAGAAGATTACGAAAAACTAAAGGATTATCTTGATAAGGCTTACGGCTCTGAACAGCCAGTTTCCGGGATGTACTGGATACCGCTTGATACGGCATTGGCAGATCCTATTCAAGAAAATCATGTTGACTGTCAGCCCCATTTTTTTGCGGTTATCCTGGAGCCTATGTCTATATCCTTTGAATTGCTTTTAAGAACCAGAAAAAGAGTTAGATGTGATTGTATTCATTACGCTGACTCAAGGCAACGCGAAAGCATAATAGCGCTTGCTGATGGCATTTTTGAGAGGTTGAATCTTAAATCATGACGAATCAGTTTGACCGGCCTGTTATGACAAAAATATCCCATATTGTTCCAGCGGATTCTATGGTTGAAAGAGCGCTTTCGGTTGTAAGGATTTTAGGCGCTGGCGTCGTCACCCTAATTGCCAGCATTGGCACTGTGGTTTTTGCCGGGGCAGAGCGTACAAGGGGCGGTATAGCGCCACTTTTAAGGCTATGGGCAAAAAGCGCTCTTTTCCTAAGCAAGGTAAATGTGAAGATAGAAGGGCTACACCATGTTAACCCTTCAGACTCGTACATATTTATGACTAATCATCAGAGCATGTATGATATTCTTGTTGTGCAGGCATCTTTGCCTGTTAAATCAGTTTGGTTCGCAAAGGTTGAGCTTTTTCGGATTCCGGTATTTGGCCGCGCATTGCTTAGGGCAGATTATATCCCTGTTGACAGATCAAGTAAAAAGACCGCATTTCAAAGCCTGGAACAGGCAATCAATAAATTAAAAATGGGCTTTTCTATTGTTATTTTTCCAGAAGGCTCCCGCAGCAGCGACGGCAACGTTAAGCCTTTTAAGCGGGGAGGGGTTGTGCTTGCAATGAGATCGGGTCGGCCGATTGTGCCGGTAAGCATACTTGGAAGCGGCGCGATCTTGCCTAAGGGGAGGCTGCAACTTCGGCCAGGAACTGTTTTTGTAAAGATTCATCAGCCTATAGAAACAGCCTGCATTGAAAAAAAGAATATAGATTTGCTGATACACAAGGTGCAATCCATAATTGCAAGTGATGTAGAGGCATACAACAAATCACTGGAAAGTATCTATCATGAGTAACAAACTTCTTAAAATCATACCTCTGGGCGGACTTGGAGAAATTGGACTTAACATGATGGTGTTTGAATACGATGACGCCATCATGGTGGTTGACGCGGGTGTAATGTTTCCAGAAGACTACATGCTGGGCGTTGACATGGTAATCCCTGACGTATCGTATCTGCTTGAAAATAAAAATAAAATAAAAGGTATAATACTAACCCACGGCCATGAAGATCATATCGGAGCGCTTCCGTATGTTATATTGCAAGGGATTAACGCCCCTATATACGGCACTCCATTTACACTCGCTTTGCTGGAGCATAAGCTCCGTGAGCATAAGCTTATTGATAAGGCAGTGTTATGCCCGGTTAAGCCCAGAACAACAGCAGAGATCGGACCTTTTAATGTGGAATTCGTGAGGGTAAACCATAGCATAGTAGACGGCGTAGGCTTAGGCATCCGGACACCTGTCGGACTTATTGTGCACTCAGGGGATTTCAAAATCAGCCAGACGCCAGTTCATGGCGAGATGACAGACCTGGCCCGCTTTGCCTCCTTGGGAGAAGAAGGAGTGCTTGCATTACTGTCTGATTCCACCAATGTTGAAAAAGAAGGCTATACTATTTCGGAAAAAAAGATCGCAGGCACACTTGAAAATATCTTCCGTGAATGTTCCGGCAGGATCATAGTCGGGGTGTTTGCCTCTAATATTGTGCGAATACAACAGCTTGTAAATATAGGCAATATGTTTGGCAGAAAGGTCGCCTTTGACGGAAGAAGCATGTTTGTAGGCGTTGCTATTTCCAAGAGACTTGGACATCTGTCTATACCTGATGACAATGAGGTCAAGATTGAAGACGTAAAACACCTTGATGATAAGGATGTGCTGATTATCACGACAGGAAGCCAGGGGGAGCCGATGTCCGCATTGAACAGGATGGCATCCGGTTCTCACAAACAGCTTAGTATCAAACAGGGAGACACTGTCATACTTTCCTCTAAATTCATTCCAGGGAATGAAAAAGCGATTGCTCACATTATCAATAGTTTCTATAAAAGGGGCGCGGAGGTCATATATGAGAAGGTCTCTGAGATTCACGTGTCAGGGCACGCCTTTCAGGAAGAGCTAAAGCTCATGATAAACCTTACCAAACCGAGGTATTTTATCCCTATTCACGGCGAACACCGTCATCTTATCCGCCATATACGCCTGGCGCAACAGGTCGGAATTTTGCCTGAAAATACCTTTCTTGCTGAAAACGGAAAACAAATCCTGTTTGATGAAACCTCAGGCAGATTTGGAGATATTGTAGAAACAGGCCGGACGCTGGTCGACGGAAAGGGTGTGGGGGACATTGGCAACAGTGTGTTAAGGGAGCGGAGATCGCTATCCGAAGATGGCCTTGTCGTTGTCTCCATGGTGTTTGACGAGGATACCGGAGTGCTGATTAAAGGCCCTGAAATTGCTTCCCGCGGGTTTGTGTTTGCAGAACGGCGCAACGATATCCTGGAAGAAGCAAAGTGCATCGTATACGAAGTAATAGAAGAACACGAAAGAGATTCAGAGAATCACCTGGAGTCCTTGAAGACAAAGGTCTCACGCGCCTTGCGCAACTACTTTTTCTTCCTGCTAGAGAGAAAACCGGTAGTTATACCTGTCATATTTGAAATTTGACGAATTCATAAAAAGCCCAATTTCTGCGTTGCGCAAGAAAAACCCTTGCCCTTTTCCGACTTGCGCGCCTTGAACTTGGGCTTTTTATGAATTCGTCATTATTGATAAAGAAAATTATGAAAAAAGAAATTTCTAAAATCGGTTTGGTATTTTTAGTTATATTAGTCTCTGCGAGCCTTTTTTCATACCACCCCAAAGACCCTTCAATAAACCATATCGTTTCCCCAGGAGGAGACATTCATAATCTTTTCGGCCTGATAGGCGCTTATATCGCGGGATTCCTTGTTGACATGTTAGGCTTTGGCTCCTTTCTTTTTCCTTTATCGCTTCTGCTTTCAACGATCAATCTCTTTACCGGTAAAAGTAAACTGGAAATTTTATACACCATGCTCGGCGGGATATTCCTTGCTGTTTGCACCGGAGCGCTTTTGGCGTTGAGACAACCCGAATATCTTATTGGGGGGGCTACGGTTACGAGTGGCGGTTATCTTGGAATTCCCCTTGCCCAGGTTCTGAAGCAATATTGCAGCATTGCCGGAGCGTATATTGCTATTGTTGCGCTTTGGAGCGCATCTTTTGTGCTTATGACCAGAATTTCTTTCACCACCCTTACAAAATGGCTGGCCGTAAATATAAAAAGAGCCTTTGAAAAAATAATAACCTGCCGGACTAAATCTTCTGAATCATCAACCTGTAGGGTACAAGCAACGGCTAAAAAAAAGATTCCAGCTAAAACAACGCGCCAGGAAACAAAAGAAGTAAAGATCAAGGACCCTGTGGCGACACTGATAAAAGAGCCTCTGGTAAAAGCACAGATATGTCCTTCGTTTATGCAAGAGGGAAAAACAATCTATAGGCTTCCATCGGTTAACCTGTTGGATGATCCGGTCTTTAAGCCAAAGGGGGCTGACCGCGAGAGCCTTATTGCAATATCCAGACTTTTAGAAAAAAAAAATGAACGACTTTGGCGTGTCAGGCAAGGTAGTCGAAGTCTGCCCTGGGCCGATTATAACTACCTTTGAATACGAGCCAGCGCCTGGGGTCAAGATCAATAAGATTACAAACCTTGCGGACGACCTTGCGTTATCGCTCAAGGCGACAAGCATTCGCATGGTCGGCCATATTCCCGGAAAGGGCGCCACTGGAATAGAGGTTCCAAACATGGACAGGGCTGTGGTGAAGCTTAAAGAGATACTTGTTGACTCGGCGTTTCAGGAAAGCAATTCACGGCTGACCATAGTCCTTGGCAAGGATATCTCAGGCACTCCGGTAGTCGCTGACCTTGGCCGGATGCCGCATCTCCTTATCGCAGGCGCAACCGGTACAGGGAAGAGCGTAGCGCTTAACTCGATAATTTGCAGCATACTCTATAAGTCTACTGCGGAAGAGATCAGGCTTGTGCTGATAGATCCAAAACGGATTGAGCTTTCCATGTATGACGGTATCCCGCATCTGATTACTCCAGTGGTGACTGACCCTAAGAAGGCAACTAACGCATTATGCTGGGCTGTGCATGAAATGGAGCGCAGGTATTCGTTGATGGCGGATTCAGGGTCAAGAAATATAGACGGTTATAACCTGAAGCTGGCAAAGCGAGAGAAAGCCAAACAAGCGGTTCAGGATAACGATTGCGAGGCTCAGCCTGAAGAGCGGCTGCCTTATATTGTCATAGTCATTGATGAACTGGCTGACCTGATGATGGTCGCGTCCCGCGATGTGGAGGTTGCAATTACACGGCTGGCACAGATGGCCCGTGCGGCTGGCATACACCTATTGATAGCGACACAAAGGCCGTCAGTGGATGTGCTAACAGGGATCATAAAGGCGAATCTCCCTGCTCGGATATCCTTTCAGGTCTCGTCAAAGGTTGACTCAAGAACCATACTTGATACAAATGGAGCTGAAAGCCTTTTAGGCTCAGGAGATATGCTTTTTCTTCCGCCAGGCACGGCGAAATTACAACGAATCCACGGCGCGCATGTATCAGAAAACGAGATACTCAAGGTTGTGGAATTCTTAAAAACACAGGGAGAACCTGCTTATGATGACCATGTATTGGAGGGTAAGCCTGAAGGAACGGCGGATAAAGAAGAAGGTGAATATGATGAGAAATACGATGAGGCAGTAGAGATAGTCACACAGACAGGACAGGCGTCCATATCAATGGTTCAAAGACGGCTAAGAGTTGGATATAACAGAGCCGCCCGCATGATTGAGATGATGGAAAAAGAAGGTGTGGTGGGGCCATCGGACGGGATAAAACCGAGGGAAGTAATCGCCAAAGGATATAAGTGAGGAGAAATTAATCATGATAAAACAACTTATTTTTTGTAGCTTATTGTTTTGCTCTTTAACCGTTCAAGCGTGGGCGTTGACCCCCTCGGAAGTGGTTGATCGAGTGCAAGAGCGATACGTACCTGCTGACTGCGAGGCTCTTTTTACTCAGGAATCCAGATTAAAGGCAATGGGGACAATCGATACTGCCAGCGGAAGGGTCTATTTTAAAAAACCTAACATGATGCGCTGGGACTATGAACTCCCGGAAAAACAGAGCGTGATCAGTAACGGTAAAAACTTATGGATATACAGGCCGGACGACGCACAGGTAATGACCGGCCGATCAGCAGACTATTTTGACGCAGGAGAAGGAATGAGCTTTTTGTTGGATATTCCTGCCATGCGGTCTCAGTTCGAAATCCAATTTGCCAAGACCGAAGAGACAGGGGTTCAGGATCATGTCCTGGAATTGATCCCGCATGTCCGCAGACCGAGCGTATCAAAAGTATATCTGTCAATTGATAAAACAACATTTGATATCACCAGGGCAAAGGTTGTGAACTCGGACAAAGACATTACTGTTGTTTTTTTCAGCCAGGTTAAATTTGGTAAAGAGCATCCAGCAACTTTTTTTTCTTTTCAGGTTCCAAAGGGAGTGGAAATACTTCAAATGGAAAAGGATGGGCCAAGGATATAACTAAAATGCTGGCAAAAAAAATCCGAGGGCGACTTAAAGAGAGAAACGCCATCCTGCTTGCGCACAACTACCAGAGACCAGAGATACAGGACGTGGCCGATCTGTGCGGAGATTCGCTTGAACTAAGCCTTAAGGCAGCTCGGACTGATGCTGAGGTGATAGTTTTTTGCGGCGTGCATTTTATGGCAGAGACCGCCTCCCTAGCCTGCCCAGATAAGATTGTGCTCCTGCCGGTTTCCGCTGGCTGCCCTATGGCGGATTCCATTACTGTTGAGGCATTGGCAAGGCGCAAGGCCGAACTCCCAGGCGTTCCTGTGGTCACGTATGTAAATTCTTCTGCTGCCGTAAAGGCGTTAAGCGATATCTGCTGCACTTCTGCGAACTCCATTCAAGTGGTAAACAGCCTGGCAAGCGATATGGTATTGATGGTTCCTGATCCGAACCTTGCCTATTATACCGCAAGGCATACAACCAAAAAAATTCTCTCATGGCAAGGGCCTTGCCCAATACATGACGCAATGACTTGTGAAGACGTGCTCAAGACAAGACGCGACCATCCTGGCGCAATATTCATGGCGCATCCTGAATGCAAGCCTGAAGTAATCGGCCTCGCTGACAAGGTCTTCAGCACATCAGGGATGCTTGCCTACGCAAAAGAGTCAAGACACAATTCTTTCATAGTAGGGACAGAAGAGGGGCTGCTCTATCCGCTCCGCAGGGATAATCCTGATAAACAGTTCTTTTTGGCATGGGACGGCCTAATATGCGAAGAAATGAAACGAACTCGGATAGAGGACGTGCTTGCAGCGCTTGAAAATATGCAACATGTCATCAGTGTGCCGGAGGATGTGAGAGATAAGGCGTTTATGGCAGTAGACAGGATGTTACGGATGGCTTTGTAAAAAGCCATCACGCCTTGTTAATAAATCAGGTGGATAGGCTAAATATGGCAAGATTCCCAAGGGCATGAATAGTGATGGGCGTTATAAGGTTATTGGTCTTTTCCTGGGCCAGGCCAAAAACAATCCCTCCGGCTATCTGGATGAAGGGGATGTCTGAGTTGCTGACATGAGCCAGGGCGAAAAAAAAAGTTGAGCCGGCTAGTGCCGCAAACACGCCCCATTGTCTAAGAAACCTGTATAAAAACCCCCTGAAAAGCATTTCTTCTGCTACAGGACCGATGAACCCTGCGACAATAAAAAAAAGCGCGGCCGCAACATGTTCATGGGGAACTTTGGCGTGGATAAAGGATATGGGATTTTGTTTGCAAAGCAAAAGAAGCGCAAAGCCAAGAGCCGCAGCGCCTCCAAAAACCCCTGACCAGATCAGGCCGTTTTTAAACCCATGCATAATCTTATCTAAGGCCAATCCGATTGATTCCAGCCTTTCCTTTCTTGCCAGGACAACGCCTGTCATCATACTGATTTCAATAACGCGGCAAGCCCCGACAGCCGGAATGAGAGGCAAGGCAAACCGATCCGCAAGCATTTGAAGGCAAAGCTCGCTAATCGCAATTGCAATGAGAGCTAAAAATAATGTCAGTAATGTAACCCTGTTTGTTTCCATCCGAGTCTTTTCAGCGCATTATAGGCATATCTTTGGAAGTACCATTCACGGGATCTCCGGAGTCTTTCCATTATAATGTTTATGGCGTTTTGGTCTTTGCGCTCGCCGAGCGCGTATACGGCCTTGCAGGCCACGTTGATGCCAGAGTCGTGTAAAAAAACAATTATAAAAAGGTATGTTTTTGGGGTTTTGGTAAAAGACATCCCGTGTAAAAACCACTA
>JAZDIE010000056.1:0-2521 GCA_043805295.1 Pseudomonadota bacterium | reverse complement strand
CGACCATGGCGGGATTATTTTTATTGACCTTCGCGATAAAACCGGCCTCCTGCAGGTTGTCATTGACCCTAAAAAAGATTTTTACAGGACCCTTGAAAACTGGCGCCTGGAAAGTGTTATTAGCTTTGAAGGAAAAATTATATCCAGAATACCTGAAACTATTAACCCAAAGCTCCCCACGGGCAAAATCGAATTAGTAGCAGAAAAGATGGAAGTTTTGGGCGAAGCCGAAGTGCTCCCGTTCCAGATAGCGAAGGATGATAACTGTTCTGAAGCTTTGAGACTCAAGTATCGGTTCCTGGATCTGCGCCGCGAAAAATTAAAGAACAATATTTTGCTTCGCAGCAGGGTTATATCTGAAATCCGGGACAAAATGATTGAATTGGGCTTTAATGAATTCCAGACGCCGATACTGACCAGCAGCTCGCCTGAAGGAGCAAGAGATTACCTGGTACCAAGCAGGATTCATCCCGGTAAATTTTACGCACTGCCTCAGGCGCCTCAACAGTTCAAGCAGTTGTTGATGGTTGCCGGCTTTGATCGCTATTTTCAGATAGCGCCGTGCTTCAGAGACGAGGACGCCAGAGCAGATCGTTCCCCGGGCGAGTTCTATCAGCTTGACGTGGAAATGAGCTTCGTTACCCAGGACGATGTTTTTGAAGCAATGGAAAAGCTGTTTGTCCATATCTTCAACAGGTTCAGTGACAAAAAGGTAACTGAGGCCCCGTTCCCAAGGATTTCATATCATGAAGCAATGTTGCGCTATGGATCAGATAAACCTGATTTACGAAACCCTCTTGAGATCATAGATGTTTCTTCCGTTTTTGCAGAAAGTGGATTCAACGCATTCAGCGAAACTGTAAAAAAAGGCGGAGTGGTCAGAGCCATCGCTGTAAAAAATATTGCCGACAGGCCACGCAAGTTTTTCGACGACATGATAAAATTTGCACAGTCCATTGGATCAAAAGGACTAGGCTATATCATCTGGACAGCCGGAGAAGAAAAGAGTCCAATAGTTAAGTTTTTAAGCAGAAACGAGCTGGACCAGCTTAAAAAAACTGGAACCATTCAGGATGGCGATGTCATGTTCTTTGTCGCAGACAAGGAAGAAAAAACCTGTGAAATAGCAGGACGCGTAAGGACTGAACTGGCCAATCGCCTGGAATTGATTGGAAAAGATTCATTCAAGTTTTGCTGGATCGTTGACTTCCCAATGTTCGAGATCGACAAAGAAACAGGGCGCATAACATTCAGCCACAACCCATTTTCTATGCCCCAGGGCGGAATGAAGGCCCTGCTCGAAAAAGATCCCCTGAAAATCCTGGCATATCAGTACGATATTGTCTGTAATGGCGTAGAGCTCTCAAGCGGAGCCATTAGGAACCATAAGCCCGATATCATGTATAAGGCCTTTGAAATTGCCGGTTACTCTAAAGACCTGGTTGACAACAGGTTTGGCGGAATGATAAATGCCTTTAAATTTGGAGCGCCGCCTCATGGAGGAATTGCCCCGGGCGTCGACCGAATGGTGATGCTTCTGGCAGATGAGCCAAATTTACGCGAAGTTATTGCGTTCCCGTTCAACCAGCAGGCCCAGGATCTGATGATGAATGCGCCAAACGAGGTATCCGAAAAACAGTTGAAGGAGCTTCATATCAGGCTGCACCTCCCCAAAAAGGGAAAATAGGCCACGCGGGCTTCAGACATCGGGCATCGGGCTGCAGTAAAAGCAATCAGGAGCTAGAGATATCCAAGACCGAATACCGGTTAAAAAGTTTTTTTAGCAGCGCGTCTTATAGGCCCTATAAGCTCTATAGGTCTTATCAGTCCTGTAAAACATGGCATCCAGAAAATGATTGAGACTATTCCAACAATTATCAGGTCCAGAAGGCGGAGTATTTCTTTGGAAATACAATCCGACGGGAACCTTGTCGTCCGGGCGCCCAGACACGCCTCTCTTTCCTTTATACAAAATCTGATCAATAAAAAACAGGGGTGGATCGCTGAAAAACAGCGGATTATTCGAGACAAGCAAAACTCCATTATGCCAAAGCAATACTCCCAGGGAGAAGAATTTTATTATCTGGGTAAATAATGTTGATGTAACCTCGTCTGCTTTATTGGGGGCTTCTTTTTCCGATTCATTTGGGGCGGTAGGAACATTAAATATTTCCTTCGCCAGTGATATCGTGATCTTCCTCGATCAAGAGGTTAAGATATACGACATTAACCTGAATAAAATGATATTTGTCGGAACAGTCAGAGAAGCGACTAAGCGGCAACGTACCTATAATACATATGTTACCGATTGTATTGTTCATGACTACACAAGGGCGATTTATGACGTAACTAATGGCATTACGGGACTTTATACTGGGACGGAAAAAGAAGTCCTAGTTGCTCTATTTGCCGCCCATTGCCCAACAATATCGGTGGGAGTTAATGTTATTGACGGAAACGGAGTAACGATAACACCCAACAACGCTAGTCTAAAAGATGCTATTGATATGGTACGGGACGG
>JAZDIE010000055.1:0-6847 GCA_043805295.1 Pseudomonadota bacterium | reverse complement strand
GAGCTGCTTTCAGACAGGCAGACAACCCGCTTTGTGCCGGTAACCATTCCTGAGCTGATGAGCATCTATGAAACCAGGAGGCTGCTCAGCGTTCTTGAGAAGAATAATATTCCCGTGACGGATATTATTGTCAACCGTGTAGCGGATGCTCATGAATGTGCATTTTGCGCGTCAAAGCAAGAGGATCAAAGACAGCATTTGTCCGAGATCGAGAACAGTTTTTCTCAATATAGTTTGATCAAAGTTCCATTGTTTCCCAATGAAATCCGAGGTGTGGAAGAACTGAAAGCTTTGGCGGATTATCTTATGGGAATATCCAAACCATATGAACTCCCTAAGGCTGTTGTCAGTGTTGAGGAACCCCAGGCCTATTTAGCTCTCGATCCCAACCTGGAATTTGTTCTCTTTGGAGGTAAGGGCGGAGTAGGCAAGACATCCCTTGCTTCAGCCGCCGCCCTTCATTTGGCACGATGTAACCCGGATAAAAATATACTTATCTTCTGCACAGATCCTGCCCATTCCCTGTCCGATTCCTTTAAATTAACGATCGGGGATAAGATTACGCCGATACAGGGGTCAGGGGTCAGGGGTCAGTGGTCAGTGGTCGGAGGTCGGAGGTCAGAGGTTGGAGGTCGGAGGTCGGAGGTCAGAAGTCAGAGGTCAGAGGTCAGAGGTCAGAGGTCGGAGGTCGGAGGTCGGAGGTCAGAAGTCAGAGGTCAGAGGTCAGTGCCCAATGGCCAAAGTCTAATGACTAATGACCAATGTCCAATGACCAATCTATACGCTCTGGAGATAGATGCGGATAAGTTATTTGAAGATTTCAAAGATGCGTATAAGAAAGACATAGAAGAGGTATTTGACAAATTTTTAGGCAAAGGCGTTGATATAAAATTCGACCGTGAGGTCATGACGGAACTGCTTACCCTTGCACCCCCAGGCCTCGACGAGATCATGGCCCTGGATACGATCATGGACCTGAGAAAGGAAGGAAAATTTGACATCTTTGTCCTGGACACGTCGCCTACCGGCCACCTTCTTCGCTTTTTAGAGCTTCCTGACATGGTCAGGGAATGGTTAAATGCATTTTTTAGATTATTATTGAAATACAAGGGAGTGGTCAGGCTGGCTAAGGTCGCTGAAAAGGCTTTGGCTATGTCCAAAAATGTCAGAAGAATTCAGGAAGCCTTTATGGATCGCAATAGAACAGGTTTTGTAGCGGTCACTATTGCCGAGGCCATGGGATTGCTTGAACTTGAGCGGCTTGTAAGCGCTTTGGATAATGCAAAGATTCATTGCGGCAACATTATGGTCAACATGGTCATTCCGCAGACCGATTGTGATTTTTGTTCATCCAAAAGGGTGGAGCAGACAGAATATATCAAAAGAATCCATTCAATATTTCCTTCACGCTCAATAACAAGGGTGTCGATGTTTCCCCACGATGTGCGTGGAATAGGTGATCTGCATAAAATAGGAGAGATCCTTTTTGGCAATCGAAGTTAATTGGTCATTGGACTTTGGACCTTTAAAGGGATATGAAAAATGGATAGCGAGACAGAAAAAACGGAATGGGAAGAAATATTATTCGAAACGAGTTATCCTTCATGGATATTACTGCTTGTTTTAATTATTTATGCTTTTGCCTTGCTTATGGTTCTTATCACATGAACATAATCCTAAATTGCATAAGCTTTCTTCTCAACACAATGCTCTGGGCAGGATACTACGATTGCCTGTCAGAACAAAGAGGTATGTTAAGCGATGGATTCAAAAACTATATTAATCGTAGATGATAACTCGGATTTAAGAAAGTCACTTTCCAATATATTCGAGGCAAAAGGTTATAGAACTATAGATGCTGCTACTGGGAAGGCTGCCATTGATAAGGCCAGAGAAGAGATGCCTGATGTAGCTCTTATTGATCTCAGGCTTAAAGATATGTTCGGCCTTGATGTAATGAGGGAGTTGAAGGAGTGCTCCCCCAGTATTGAATGTGTTCTGCTTACCGCCTATGCCTCACAAGCGTCAGCTATCGATGCGGTGAATCTTGGTGCCTATAGTTATGTGAGGAAACCTTTCGATACAGAGATATTGCTGGAGACAATCCGCAGAGCCATTGAGAAACGGGAAGCCGCTGAAACTCTCCGGGAGTCGGAACAAAGATATCGTATGATCTT
Source organism: Pseudomonadota bacterium (assembly GCA_043805295.1). Lineage (GTDB taxonomy): Bacteria > Desulfobacterota > Desulfobacteria > Desulfobacterales. The sequence goes on along the minus strand of JAZDIE010000055.1, from coordinate 4,670 downwards.
TGATCATTCACCACTTGGAATTGTGCATTTTGATCAAGAAGGGGTTATAATTGAATGCAATGAAAAATATGCAGATATTATTGGTGCGCCAAAAGACATGCTTATTGGCCATAACTTGTTGAAATTAATGAGAGATGGGGAAGCTCGATGGGCAGTTGAGGATACTTTAAAGAAAGGGGCGGGCTATTTTGAAGGAGATTATGTTTCTGAGATTAGTAACAAAAAGATGACAATAAAAGCCAAGCATAACAGAATAACTTCTGAAAACGGAGAATCTTTAGGAGCTATAGGTATTTTTGAGGACATTACCGAAAAAAAGAAGACAGAGATCCAATTGCAACAAGCCCAGAAAATGGAAGCTATCGGCACATTAGCCGGAGGTATTGCCCATGACTTTAACAATTTGCTAATGGGTATCCAGGGCAATACTTCCTTAATGTTAATGCAAGTTGATTCAGCTCATCCCTTTTATGAAAGGTTAAAGAATATTGAAAAACAGGTTGAAAGCGGAGCCAGACTGACATCACATCTGCTTGGTTATGCCAGAAAGGGTCAATATGAGGTTAAGCCCATTAACCTGAACCATTTAATAAAAGAAACTTCTGATACATTTGGCAGGGCAAAAAAGGAGATTGTAATCTACAGGGAACTATCCGATGATCTGCATGCGATTGAGGCAGATCCGGGGCAAATAGAGCAGGTTCTGTTAAATCTTTATGTTAATGCCGCTGATGCAATGCCCGGCGGTGGAAAGCTTATTCTGAAAACTGAAAATACGACTCACAATAATATAAAGGGCAAAATGTATAAGCCCAAACCGGGTAATTATGTCGTATTGACAGTTGCAGACTCTGGTATAGGCATGGATAAAGAAACCATGGAGCGCATTTTCGATCCTTTCTTTACAACCAAAGAGATGGGAAGAGGCACTGGCCTTGGTCTTGCATCTGCTTACGGTATTATTAAGGCTCATGGAGGTTACATTGATGTTGAGTCCAGAAAGGGGCATGGTACCATCTTCAGGATTTATCTTCCTGCCTCGGCAAATAAAGCTGTAAAAGCTGTTAAAAGTTCCGATGAGTTTGTTAGGGGAGCCGGGATGGCCCTTCTTGTGGATGATGAAACAATTATCCTTGAAGTGGGTAAGGATTTATTGGAAGCAATGGGCTACAGGGTACTCACAGCAAGAAATGGAAAAGAAGCTATAGAACTTTACAGAAAAAATCAAGATGAGATAGATATAGTTCTTTTAGACATGGTTATGCCTAATATGAGTGGAGGGGAAGCTTATGACCGTTTAAAAAAGATTGCCCCGGATATAAAAGTCCTTCTTTCCAGCGGCTACAGCATAGACGGACAAGCAACCGAGATATTGAAACGAGGATGCAATGGTTTTATTCAGAAGCCGTTCACTCTGAACGAGCTTTCTGCAAAAATAATAGAGGTCCTTGCTATAAAATAGAGCCAGCGAAAACTCCCCTTTCCCGAATTTCATGAGAAATTCGGGCTAACCATATTGCTGACAACGACATCTCAATACAAAAAAATAAAAGGGTTAACAAATTTAATCTGTTAACCCTTTTTGCTTTTTTTGGTGCCGGAGCTCGGAATTGAACCGAGATGGAGTTGCCTCCGGAGGATTTTGAGTCCTCTGCGTCTACCAGTTTCACCACTCCGGCGCAGATTCCTTACATATGGGAATTAGCGGTTATTGTCAATAAAATTGCTTTTCTCGTAATAGGTTAGATTTTTGGAATAAGCTGGCTACGCAAGAGCTTCAGGTATAATCAAATTCAAAACAGGAAACTGTTTGAACGCATTAGATATCATTAAGAAAGAACCTAACAGGATTATGTATTTCTCTATAAAATTTCGCTGAACTACAATCATATATTTAAATTCGCGGCGAGTTCTTTCTTTATGATATGTTATGCGAGAGTTTTTCATGGTTTTAATTTGATTATACCTGAAGCGAATATATTTTCGAAAAGCTAAAGCGTTATCTTTTCTCAAGTGCTGCAATAATGTTCTTTGCAGAAACATAACCTTCCCTTAAAATTGTAGGGAAGGGAGTTGTAACATCGATAACAGTTGACCCTGCTCCACCTTTTAGCGGCCCCGCATCAAGTATCATATCTAACTTATCAGCAATTTGAGCGTCAAGATCAGATATAGCTGAACACCCTACTTTCCCTGAGATATTGGCACTTGTCCCTGTTATCGGGCTATTTACTTCTTTTACCAGGGAAAGAGCTACAGGATGTTCTGGCATGCGTATGCCGATTTTGCCTGTACCTCCAGTAAGATTGCGGGAGATAGTGCTTTTTGCCTCAAATACAATTGTGATTTGTCCCGGCCAGAAATTGTCCATAATACATTTTGCAGCGGATGGGACATGTTTTACAAGTATATGCAGGTCATTCGTATCCTTTATCAGAACTGATATCGGTTTGTTGTATGGTCTTTGTTTTATCCTGAAAACCCTGTCAATGGCCTCTGGATTAAATGCATCTGCTCCAAGTCCATAAAGACATCTTGTCGGGAATAAAACTATACCGCCTTTTTTTATTGACTGGGCTGCTTTCAGAATTAACTCTGGCTGGGGACTAAGAGGATCTATCAACAATTTTTGGTTGGACACTATATTTGACCCTGAAGTTTGCTTGCTTTTTCTTCTACTGCTGCTGATATTTCTTTTTTATATTCATCAAGCATTTTCTCCAGACCGGCATCTGAAACAGCGAGTATCTGTGCTGCAAGTATCCCAGCATTTCTTGCTCCTGGTTTTCCTATGGCCATAGTTGCTACCGGTATGCCAGGGGGCATCTGAACGATGGAGAGAAGAGAATCTAAGCCTTGCAGGGCAGAGGAGTCTATTGGGACTCCAATAACGGGGAGAGAGGTATAAGCCGCGATAACTCCTGCAAGATGAGCGGCATGTCCTGCACCTGCAATAATAACTTTAAGCCCTCGCTTTCGTGCGGAAGATGCAAATTCATGTACCTTTTTGGGGCTTCTGTGTGCAGATGCAACAGTCATTTCAAATGGAATGCCGAATTTTTTCAGAACAGCTATAGTCCCTTCCATAACTTTATAGTCCGAGTCGCTCCCCATTACAATTCCTACTTTCGGAGGTTGTTCTATCCTTTTTAATGCCTTCTGTCCAATATCACTGCGATAATATACTCCGTTCCATGTTATCTTTGAAACAGCCGAATATGCCTTTGATATGGCTTTTTTGACGGAATCCCCTAAAGCGGTAACTCCCAGGACACGGCCCCCATTAGCAACAACTTTTTTCTCCTTCTCAGCAGTCCCTGCATGAAAAACTACAATATCTTTCATTCTTTTTACGTCTTTAAGCCCTGAAATAGGCAATCCCTTCTTGTATGAACCAGGATATCCTTTGGATGCCATGACTACACAGACCGCCGCCCTGTCGTCAATTTCAAGTTTGCATGTGTCCAGCGTTCCTTCAATTGTTGCTTCCATTATCGGAACAATGTCGTTTTTCATCCGCATTAAAAGAGGTTGAGCCTCAGGATCTCCAAAACGTGCATTGAATTCAAGGACCTTTATCTCGCCTTTATCTATCATAAGTCCAGCATACAATATACCCTTATAAGGCCGGCCTTCACTTACCATTGCCTGGATAGTCGGCATCATAATTTCTTCCATAATTTTTTTATGCATATATCGGTCCACTATTGGAGCAGAAGAATATGCGCCCATTCCTCCTGTATTTGGACCCTGGTCGTTGTCGTATATTGCTTTGTGATCCTGTGAGGAGGGAAGGGGAAGTAGACTTTTGCCGTCTGTGAAGGCAAGGAAAGAAGCTTCTTCACCGGTAAGGCATTCCTCAACGACTACTTTATTCCCGGCGTCACCGAAAGCGCGCTTTTTTATTATAAGTTTAAGGGCATCAATTGCTTCCGAAACGGTTTCGCAGACAATTACTCCTTTGCCGGCTGCAAGCCCATCAGCTTTTACAACAATAGGAGCACCCATTTTGTGTATATAGTTTTCCGCTTTTTTATAACTGGTAAATGTCTCGCCAGTGGCAGTATTAATTCCGTATTTATTTAATAAGTATTTTGCAAAAGATTTGCTGGATTCTATTTCTGCAGCCTTTTGATTTGCACCGAATATTTTTAAACCTTGTTTTTCAAAAATATCAACAATACCTTTACATAGAGGATCTTCAGGGCCTACTACAGTCAGATCTATTTTTTCTTTTTTGGCAAATTCGAGAAGTTTGTTGATATCTCCGGAATTGATTGGCAGGCAGGTCGCCAGTTCAGCGATTCCTGCATTTCCCGGTGCACAATATATCTTCTTTACTTTTGGGCTTTGAGCAATTTTCCAGACAAGGGCATGTTCTCTGCCGCCACCGCCGATTACTAGGACTTTCATAAAAATCTCCTTTTAGGTCTTCAAAGAGACTTTTTTGACAGGATTAACAGGATATTCAGGATTAAAACATCAAAACTCATTCTGTAAATCCTCATCAAAATCTCTTACTTTGCGTTTGATTTCAACCTGCCCGCCATCGCAAGCTCAGGCGAGGCGGGCGGGCTTTCCGTTCACCAAAATTAATAATTAAACCTTGATGGTCTCGTAAAAAGTCGTCACTCCGGTGAAAACCGGAGTCCAGATGATCTGTAACTATC
>JAZDIE010000054.1:0-9147 GCA_043805295.1 Pseudomonadota bacterium | reverse complement strand
GATCAATTTTCCTACTTTTTTTTACCCCCCCCCGTTTGTTTCGAATCCCCCCCTCTCACAGGGGGGGTGTATGCTATGCAGACGGGGTGTGTAAACCAGATTTTTCAAACAACTAAACTGTTACAAAATTTTTTTTTATTTCTTGTTCCTATTTAATCCTTGCCGCTGCTCAGGAAAGTCTTTATCTTGTCATTTGAAAAAACTCTTCCTGCTTTTCAGTTGGTAACGCCTTTGCTCGTTCAAATGCCTGACCATATGGACTTGTCATCCGCGCCTCTTTGACCTGGCGTTAAGCAATAGGGAACCGAGTGGAAGATTTCATAAAACTTGCCAATGCCCTCCCTTGTCTGGGCCTACTCGTTTCAACCGACCTTGGCGTTTTAAATTGAGCATGTGCTTCTTTACCGTGCTGGAGTGGATGCCAAGTTCTTCAGCCATTTGGGCCATAGTCGCTAAGTATGGCAACGTTGCATAATCCTCTTGATCCATGTCTTCCATCTCGGAAATTTATGCAGTTCATCAAATACAAGAAGCGTGTTGTCTTTGCTCCATTTTTTTTGAGTATGTCCTGTCTGTCTTTGTCATGGTCACAGTTAAAGTAACGACCTTGATGGTGAGCTATATACCTCATATGGCTATTTTATCCTACATTACAATATGGTCAAGTCTGTTTTGAACCAGAAGTAAAAGTAGCCGGTCTAACAAAACAGCAAATCGCCTCTGCTACCGGACATAGAAAGCAATCATCGGGGTTTGGCGCACCTGATTATCGGGATAAGATGTCAGGCAGGCATATGCTGTCCATTTCCCCCTTGTCGGCCTCCACAAATACTGATTCTCGCCTCTGCCGGTTACTGCTACAAGTTTGTCATTAAGAAACCAACAGGTCTCTTTGACCGGGTATTTTGTTTCAATAATAAAGGGAAATCTTTCAAGATTGTCAGGTATTCTTGGGTCCAGAGCAAGATGAAGTCCCTGTGTAGGTTGAACCATGGAAACAGGCTGATTTGTTGTTGGCATGGCTCTGTATATGTCCAAAGTATCCGCATACTTATTATGAGTATCGTTTGCCCAGTTAGCATAAAGCGCAGGAAGCCTTGTGACTATAGTGGCTTCTTTTTTCTCATGCCAATCACACCTTTGGGTTGGAATAGATTTCAGTCTGAACCATTCTGTCACCACATGCGGGCAGGATGCATTGGGCAGCTTGCCTGATAAAGCGCATATCTCTTTCGGATAAAGGTTTCTGCTGAATTTGAGAGGCTGTGTCTCGCGGTTTTTGTTAAGCTCAGAAAAAACTCCCCGCAAACATAATGCCGGTCCCAGTGAACCTGTAACCTCTTTGGTTCGCGTATAGTCCAGGTTTCCCATCCATATCCCAACGGTGTAGGTATCGTTAAATCCGACAGCCCATGAATCCCTGTAATCTGACGATGTCCCTGTTTTTATAGCTGTCTGAACAGGAAAATCCAATAGCCCTGAATCTCCAAATTCCAGGACGCGGGCAGAAGGATCAGAAAGTATATCACCGATCAGGGAAGAGACCTCAGGTGAGAATATACGTTTTTTCTCGTGAGGTTCATGATCGAAAAGAAACACATTCGGCTCATGGTATACCCCGTTTCGGGCAATTACCGCATATGCCGCGACCAGGTCATGGAGGGTTATCTCCCCATTTCCAAGGGCTAGCCCCTCGCCATAGTATGCCTCGTCCTTTTTAAGACTTTCAAAGCCAAGAGAATGAAGCATAGCGAGAAAACGGCCCACTCCAATATCCATTACAGTCCTTATAGCCGGAATATTCAACGAGTTTCCCAGCGCACAACGAAGTCGCACTGGCCCGTAACATGTTGAACTGTAGTTCTTATAAGAATGCAGCCCGCAACCAACAGGTTGAGAAAATGGTATATCCGGAATAACAGTAGCAGCGGTATATCCGTTCTCTAAGGCCATAGCGTAGAGGAACGGCTTAAGGGTTGAACCTGCCTGTCTTGGAGTAATCACTGCATCAATCTGGCTGCCGGAAATGGGAGAGAAAAAGTCGGTTCCATTGACCCATGCAAGGATTTCATCGGTCCTATGGTTAAGCACTAAAATGGCTCCATGGTGTACGCCTCTCGAACCAAGGTCTTTTAGGGCTGCTTTTAGCAGGGTATCACATTTGTTTTGGATAGCTCCGTCAATAGTTGTCACTACACGAGGTCGTGCAGTAAGGTATTCAGGGAATGCCTTTTTTATATATTGCACAAAATGTGGGGCTTTTATGTTGATAGGGCTTTCCCGAATGCCAATTGGCTCGTTATAGTTCACCTGCTTACATCCTTCTAGTCCTGCATTCTCCATTTTTTTGCTCAATCGGCATATTCTCTTATTTAATTCAGGATTTGGTTTGTAATTGCAGGCAAATGGATTAAGTGTTGAGGGCGCGCGTACTATGACCGCAAGCGCCAACATTTCCTGAGTGCTTAACGTATCAACAGTGCGGCCAAAGTAAAAATCCGCCGCCTCTGCGATTCCTCGGCATTGGTGAGAAAACGGGACCTGATTAAGATAAAATTCCAGGATCTCGTTTTTTGAGAACTTGCCTGACAACTGATATGCCTCAATGGTCTCAATTAACCTGCTAAGCAGTGTCCTTGTACGCGGATGAATAAGCCTGACAGTTTGCTCAGGGATAGTGCTTGCTCCCCTTACAATTCTTCTTGCAATAAGATTATCCAAAACGGCTTTTCCCCTTGCTGTCCAGTCTACGCCTTTATGAGAATAAAACCGTTTGTCTTCTGCTATAATGAATGCCTTTTGAAGTGTCTCTGGGATCTTCCATAACGGCAATGGGGTGTGATTGAATTCGTTTTGTCTTGTAGAGGAGATGGTCTTTCCATACCTGTCAAGAACGTACGCCTGGACAGGCGCTTTGGAAAAACCGGAAAGAGATGCCGGTATGGGCAAAACCGAACGGCAAACAACAATAGCGGCATATGCGCACAGAACGAGAGAAAAGACTATGAAGAGTGCTGCCTTATACCAGACTGCTACTTTATTGTTTTTGAGTAGGCTCATCGCATACTACTTCAAGTACTGAGGGAACTCCCTGGCCCAAGTTGTCAGGATCGTACATCTCTTCCGCATGTGCAGGAAGCACGCAAAATGTGCCGGGTGATATAGCCTGCGCGGTATAAGAAAGGTGATAGTTTCCTTGCGGCAAATATTCGGAGTAAAACCGGACGGAGTGGTGCAGGAGTTCTTTATGATAAAAGCTCCATCTGGAATACCCATATTCATTCCAATCGCCGTATTTATGCCACCATGAAAACCCTGAGTATGAACCAGCGTCTTTATCCGCGTCAATAGCGGATGATGTTGCAAGGTCGCGATTAACCGGCTCAAGGCCGCCAGGGACAGGATCTGAAACCACTACAAAATTTCGCGCAGCAGGAAGGGAGACAAAAATATCCGCCCGTATTAACTCCCCTTGGGCGATTTTCATATGATCTGTATTGAGGAGTATCCAGTTGCCGTTTTTCTCAACAGAGTATTCTCGATGTATCTCAATGCCGGAGTTGATAGATTCGGTTTTTAGTTCAGCAGGAGCATAAAAAAGCCTGGCTGAATAATAGAGCCGACCAGGGCCGTCTTTTGAGAGTGTAAGTGGGATGGTTTTTCCGAGATCACCTGGCGCTATCGGACGCTCTAATTTCTGGGGAGGGTTACGGAAATCATCAAATTTTGAACGGCCAAAGTCGTGCTTGTCCATTATGGCGGTTACAGCAAAATCAGGTTTTTCCGTTTCATAGCTTTTGCTAAAGCTTGTCAACGCATGCATACAAAAGGCGTTTTCCTGCGTGTTTTCCCAATGGTCCTTATTTTTTCTGCTCTGTGTTATGTATCGCACTGTCTTAAATGCAGTATCAGAACTTTTATTCCATTTGCCCGGACATTTTAAGGAAAGCATGGCGCTCAACACCGAGGCATTTGTCCTGGTATCAGAGGTCAGAATCCTGCCGAATGCCTCTCTATCGATATATTGGCCATAGACAGGGTCTGTAAACACAACCTTTCCGCCGGTTTCATTTGCATGAGACATTATCATGTCATGAATCTTTGCCTGAATATCGTCGGCCTGATCTATCTTGCTTGCGGCAAGCAGATAATGGGCCTTTCCAAAGAGATCCATATATTCAACATGAGGGAGATATCGATTAAGATCGTTTTTTGTGATCTTGCCATTTTGAGCAAGCGCGGCAAGCGCCACAGCCCGAACCGTAGAAGACATTCCTTTTGAAAAAAATGTTGGGAAGAGATCTCGTTTAAGAAGTGTTTCAAGGTATCCGTGAAGGGCAGACTCTACTTTTGCATCCACAGTATAACCAGATTCTTTCAGCCAATTAAAGGCGATTGCAGTATAAGCGCTTAAATAAGGGCAGACATATGTATCCTGTGGAATGTAGTAGCACATTCCGCCATTAGGGGCCTGAAACAGCGCTGCATCACGGATCATGTCGAGAACAACATCTTTTGCTTCATTCCAGACAAATGACTCTGCAATATATGGCTTCAGGTTGATATAGTGCATGGCCATTATCCCTTTTGAAAGCCTTTGCTCCCAACAAAAATACGGGTAGTCTTTCATATACCTAAATGCGCCTTCAAGCTCGCTTATCACTGACGGGGCAACAACAATCGAGACCTTTCCAACGTCTGTTCGCATGTTTTCAGGAAATGCAAACTGTTCTGTCACCTCACCTGATGTGGTAGTCCCATATGTTGCCGCTGCTTCAATGGCATATCGTTTGTGAATCGGAACCTTTACGACAAGAATATCTTTGTCAATCCCGTCCCCGGCTTTTGCAGTAAGGGCTATGGTTCCGCTTGTAGTTACCTTGACTGGTATAGAAACCTTATTCCTCGCATATGGTTTTGCTTCAACCTGAAGCCTCACTACATCTGCTTTTACACCTTCGCCTTCTGCCTTAAGTGTTACATCAAGGGTGCGTATGTTTTCGGTTCTGTTCATTATGGTAAAGGCTGCTTCAAACAAGTCACCTTCAGTGACCTGATTGGGAAGGGCGGGTTGAATTTCTGTCTGTTTGTTTGTAACAAAACGTGTCTGGCCTAGTCCCATGAGGTCGTCTTTTGTCACTGCAAAGGCAAGAACGCGCCATCCTGTGAGATTGTCCGGCAGCTCAAAAGTAACCGAGGCTCGCCCATTTTTGTCAGGATGAATGGAAGGGTTCCAGTACGTGATAAACTTAAATAAGTTTCTCATCTTTAAATCAAATTTTCCGCCATCTCCGCCTACATTTGCCCCTTTTTTCTCAAACTTCCGCCGGCCAACAAGGTTTGTGAGGATATTATAATTTTTCATGTCCAGGTTTTCTAATTTATAGAATCCATCGTATGGGTCATAATACGTGGTGCCTCCCTGGATCAAATCAAGAACCGCTTCATCAAGCACAACAACCGCCACCTCTGTATCAGGATGGGTTTTTGTTATGTCTTCAACTGTGAGATCAAGGGTTACGGCCTCCCTTGGTTTATAGACATCTTTATTAGTGTGGGGAATGATGTTGAGCTGTTTATAAGGATCGGTAACCGGAACCCGCAGATAGCCTATCTTAAATGTTGGTTTACCCAGATCAACAGATTCTTCGCTTTGCGGTTTTTCAACCCGGGGTGAATGGACAACTACTGACAAATAAAATCCCGGCACAAAATCAGGCTCAATATCAAACTCTATTACAGGCGTGTTTGTATCAAAGGTCTCTGTCCATTTTTTCATAACCCCGATCCGCTCAATAGTAATCAATGCTTGCGCCCCTGGATATGGATTCTTCACCATAAATCGGGCATGCTGACCTATCTTGTATTCTTCCTGAGCAGGAACAATAGTAAGGCTGTTATCCTCAGGCATCTCCCAAAGCATTTCTCCCTTGCCGATTACGTATCTGCTCAAACAAGTCGAGTGAGGACGTCCTGCCGTGTCTTTTATGCTCGCTTTGATATGGTATTCGCCTGGTTCTTGTGGCGTAAAGGTACATGTAAGCGGCTTTTCCTGGGACGTAAGCGCAAACTCCTTGACAGTTTCCCGTGTATGCTCGTACTGAACAAGATACGCATTCCCCGCACCTTTTACCCTGCTTGCCGTCAATTTGTCATATTCTACCTTTACTTCAATTGGTGTTCCGGCTACTGGCTTACCATTGTCATTTACTACCGCAACCATAACCTCAGCGTTTTCATCCTCTTTGAGTATCCAGTCTTTCTGGCATAGTCCCACAAAACGGTCACGTCCTACATATGTTGCGGTATCAGTTGCTGCGATGAATTTACCCCTGTCATCACGTACAGAGCTTTCAATAACGATTTTTCCATATAGTATTTCACTTTCTTTTATGGGAACATCTGTACTGAGATTGCCTTTTTCATCAAGTTCTCTTTCATCCTGAAATACCTGCTCAGGATTCTGCTCCGGTCTCCATTCAAAAAAGTTAAACTCCTTTAATTCTTCGCTTTTTGCCGTAAAGCAGGAAGGGTGTAACATTACAGTCACTCTTGCTGCTGCGTTGCCGTAAGGTCCGCCAGAATGCAGCCTTGCGCTTGTATCAATTTTGAGTGTGTCTCCTATCATGAATTTATCGCCCGAAAGGTCTGTCTTCACCTTAAAAGGAGCAGGGGTAAAATCTGTAACAAGCACTCGCATAGGAGACCATATTAGGTCTTGTGCAAAACTTGCCTTGAGAGAAAAAGTGTACCAGCCTGAAATCGCGTTTTTAGGAACAATAAAAGACCCTGAAGATGCGCCGAACTCGGAAAGGATTATATTGTTTGCCTTGTAAACGGTTTTTTCTGTTGGGTCTTTAACCTCAAGCTCGTATCCAGATAGCTCTGGAAGTATGAATTTTTTGTTGCTTTGATCGCGTACAAATATCTTATAGTCAATAGTATCGCCAGGCCGGTAAACCCCTTGGGCAGTAGCGCCCCAAGCCTTCATATATGAGTATTTTTTCTGATTATCCGGATAAAAACCATCACCGCTCGGATCAGAGTACCATCTGGATTCCGCAAACTCATACACAAGGGGAAGCAGGGCTGAATCATCTCCTTTTGTAACCCTGACAACTCCAAATCCATCTGAAGTATAGCCTTTTAATTTTTCAAGCCAAGGGTCAATTTCCATTACTCCTTTTAATTGAGCAATGCCCTGTTGATCGGTCTTACCGGTTGTTACGGGTTCTTTTGCCTGATACAAAAATAGTTCAACCAACGCATCTGCTACAGGCTTACCGTTGTCAAATCCTGTCACCCACACAGTTGTATTGTGGTATCCGATTTTTGCGTGAACTGCGAAATTGGTTACTTGGGAGAAAAACTTTATGGTACAATCCGATTTGACAGTTGGTTCCGCAGATAAGACTCCTGCCACAACACCGGATTTTTTTTGAAGTATTTCTCGTGTCTTAAGAGGATAGTAATAAGAGAGATCCTCAACAGGCACAACAGGAAAAACAATTTTTTCATCAGCGTCAAAATTGCCTCTGCACTCGTCGATATCTTTGAAGTACAAAAACTCTGAAGGGTCATCTATTATCCGGTAATCTACATTTAGTTTGTGAATATTTGTCACAACAAGCGGAAGATGTGTCTCCTCTTTTTTTTCAAGCACGGATATTTCATTTATTACCTTAATATTGGTTGGGCGATGATCTGTATTAAATGTAACATCAAGGGGATCTTTCAAAGACCTTCCAAAGGCATCCTTAAAGGTCTTATCTATCTTTATCTTGTACAGTTGATGCGCCTTTAGCGCGCAAGGAAATGCTAAGCCGTATTGATGTCCTTTTCCATGATGCACTTGGCTGAGGCTATTATTATTGTAATCCCATTCAAATAACCATGGGGTATAATCAATTCTCCCACCGCTAAGATCAGGGATAATCTTCAGCTTTGGCCATTCTGCCTCACGCGGAACAGGCGTTGAGAAGAGCAAGGAGATATCCTTCAGAGGATTTAAAAGGGCATCTTGAGCTTTGCCTTGCAAAATGGTTACCTCATTATTGTTATTATCCCAACCTGAAACCCCCAAAAATTCAAACTCTGGAAATGTATAAAAATCAACAATAGTCCTGTATTCAACCCCCAGTTCCGGCCCTTCCTCAGATTCAATGCCTGTCTGAACCATGAGGTCAAATGGTGTGTCGAGAGGCAACTCGCTCTGAGGCTCAACCTGCAATGTTGTTCCGTAATCGCTATATCTCCTTTCAACCTTTTCCCCTGATGCCTGTACCGTGTTGCCTTTATTCGAAGAAAAAAGAATATGAGACAGGGCGCTTTTAACATTTACCTCCTGATTGAATTGCACATAAATAGCCGGATGTCCCGGTCCTTTCCATGTATCAAAATAGTAGTTTTCAACCTTGGGCCGTTCAGTAATAAACGTGTGCGTGATGCCTTCCTTCATTCGGGCGCCAGCATGGCTTATAAATTCAGGCCGCACCACTGCTGTATATTTAGTCGATTTTTTCATTTTTTCATTTTCATCGAGTTGCAATGCCAGGGTTGAGGTGTTCAGCCATCGCCATTGGCCAGTGAGAAGAGGAGTGATCGAGATGGGAATTTCTTCTTGAGTCCGCTCCATACGACCAACCGGCACTACCGGCATATTAAAGGCAAAAACAATCTGGCGCTCGGAAGGCGCGTCATTTCCTGTGGGCGTAATGCGCTCTATGCGAAGCTCAGTTGATCCTTTATTAAACTGGGCGGAATCAAATTGCGCCCAGGCATTAGCAATCAAACAAAAGAAAAGTAATAAGAAAAAAAGGCATTTTCTGTCGGGTTTAATGAATAGATTCATCTGTGTTATTTTACTTCCTTTGCATCGCCATTTCATCTCTGCTCCGCTAAACTCTTTAGATAAATAATCTATTATTTTACAGATGTTCGGCAAGGTTACTATGAATCTTTAGTCTTGGTTTTTTTGATTGAAGGTGTTTCTTCTCAGGGTGTTAGTAATATCCAATGTTACTATAATTGACAGGGTTGAGAGCTTGTAATACAATTTGTATTACAGAGGTGCTAGCATGATTACTTTAAGGCTCGATTCAGAATTAGAAAAAAGCATTTAGCTTTCCCCCCTGATCAAGGCGCTTC
>JAZDIE010000053.1:0-2438 GCA_043805295.1 Pseudomonadota bacterium | reverse complement strand
ACGGCGATGCGCGCTGATAACCTCCTCAAATTACAACCTCAACCTTATCCCTATGGACCGTCTATTCTTCCAGGAGAAGATAGTAAATCTTTAATGAAGCGCTTTCCAAAAACGCTTAAAAAGTACAGTCATCATACAGCTTTGGTTGCAGAAAAGCTGGGGGGCAAAAAAGTAAATGAACTTGAAAGGTTAGCCACTGCACTATATGTAACTTTTGAAAACAAATCGAGTGGCGATGTGCAACGCGCTCAGCGTATTCACGATCTGAAACCACATGTGTCTATTGACGAAGCGCTTGAGGCAACCAAAACAGTTGACCAATTCACAGAAGATTCAAGGAACATTATTGCGGCATGATAAAATATCCAAAACGCCTTATTGAAGTTGATCTGCCGATCAAGCGGATTTCTGCGCACGCGCGTAATGAAAAAAACTTGCGGAAGGGGGCATCCCTGGCATCTGCATATCTGGTGGGCAAGACGGCCCTGGGGCGCTTGCAGAGCCATTGAACTGGCATCACTTCTTCCTGTACCAATGGATGAAGATTGCCCCGAAAGCTTCGTATCGCAAGCTTATGACATACTCAGCAAGGGACCATTCAAACCAGTTGATAAAACACGTGCAAGTGTTCAAAAATCACTACTCAAATTTGTAGGGGAATTTTCATGCTGGGAGTTAGGGGCTAACGCAACTTTTCTCAATGCAGCCCGAAAACTTATCAAGGCAAGTTATCCAGATATGAATCCGGTCGTGTTTGATTCCTTTTCAGGTTATGGCGCCATTCCTGGAGAAGCTGCGAGATTAGGATGCGACAGCATTGCCCTTGAACTTAATCCAGTTGCACTTCTGTGCTTGAAAAGTTTACTTGAGGCAGTTCCAAAACATGGCCATGATTTAATTGAAAAGGTCCGTGAAGGCGCTGAATTTGTAAAGAAAGAAGCGCGGAGTCGATTATCATCTTATTACCCGAGCCGAAATAAGCGTGATCCCATAGCATGGTTGTGGGCTCGGACAGTCACATGTGAAGGCCCGGGATGTGGCGCTACAATACCGCTTATTTCTCAGACAATTATTGCAAGTGGAAAACAAAAAACATGGATTGAAATCACAGAGCATCCGCAAACAAAAGAAATTGACATACATATTAAGCAGGGGCGAGCAATCCCAAAAGGCTTAATAAAAACAGCAGGCGGTGGGCATGCTGTATGCCCAGTGTGCGGGTTTACGACAAACAAGGTGAGCGTCAAAGAGCAAGCAAATAAGGGAGGGATGGGACAGCGGCTTTTTGGTGTGGCTTTAGCGATAGGGCACAGGAAAGGGAAAGAATATGCAGATGCTTCCCGAGAAGATCAAGAAAGCGTCAACAAAGCTGTTTCAAAATGGAGCGATTTGGTAAAAAGCAAAGCTGTTTCTGAATTGGATGAGAAGTATCCTTACCATGACTCCCGTGCTTTTACTGCTGGACTATACGGAATTAAAATATGGGGCGATTTGTTCTCTCCCCGTCAAAAACTGGGATTGAACACTATTGGTAGAACAATAAGAGATTACAGAGAAATATTAATAAAGAATGGCAGCTCAGAGGAATTTGCACGAGATGTTGTTACTGTATTGGCTCTTGCTGTAAGTAATGGTATCCATTACTCCACCAACATGAGTACCTGGCTTGCTGAACATATGATATCAGCATTTATTACTGGCAATGCCATTGCCATGCGTTGGGACTGGGCTGAAGCGAATCCTCTTGTGCCGGAATATGTCGGAGGGCTGGATTATGCATTTAGTCAGTGTTTATCTGCTCTCCATTCATGCTTGAGTGTGAATAATCAGTCAACATCCGTGATGCCTGCCGATGCCACTGATTTACCATTGCCTGATGATGCGGCAGATATGTTCTTTACTGATCCGCCCTATTATGATGTTGTACCTTATGCGGATTTATCCGATCTTTGTTACGTGTGGCTTAAACGATATATTGGCGATCTTCACCCTGAATGTTTCAACGAAGAGCTTACGCCAAAGTCCAATCAAATTGTAGTAAACCCTTATGCGGTTGAAGATGGACGAGGAGACCAATCTCCAAACTACTACCAAAACGTATGACCGTCGCATTCAGTGAAGGCCGCCGTGTGCTTAAACCTGACGGGATTGGGGCAATTGTGTTTGCTCACAAAGGCACTGCTGCATGGGAAAAACTGTTGGCATCAATCCTTGATGCTGGGTATATCGTAACTGCGTCATGGCCTATTGATACGGAAAGAGCCTCTCGCATGCGAGCTAACAAATCTGCTGCACTTGGTTCGTCTGTACATCTAATTATCCGGCCGAGAGAAAAACCTAACGGTACAGTCAGAACTGATGATATCGGCGACTGGCGCGATGTGCTTGCCGAACTTCCCAAACGTATCCACGAATGGATGCCCCGCCTTGCGGAAGAA
>JAZDIE010000052.1:0-2694 GCA_043805295.1 Pseudomonadota bacterium | reverse complement strand
AAAGGATGAAGTCTTAATTTTCCCCACAACCGGCAAGTTGGACGACTTCTGTTCCGAGAATATTTTTTTATCCCACAACACAGAAAAATGAGGGTCAGCAGAACTAGTAACACCTTCTGTGATGTCAAGGCAGAAATATTCCTTGCCCCCAAGTCTGCACCCTCCGATAAGAACTGTTTTCCAGCCGTTATTTTCGCTCCATGAGTTACTCTGAACATCTGCGACAACCGGAGTCAGATCAACAGAGTAGTAATGGCTGATTTCGCTGCTAAAAACGTCAATGTTTGGCAGGATATTGGCAGGGATGTACGCCCATCGCTCATTGCCTGTTTCCGCACCAAAGGCGTGCAGCATGCCGTCGTTTGCGCCGGCGTAGATCATCTTTGGCCTGCAAGAATAGTAACTTTTGAAAGCCAAATAACCAATATCGTCCTTGCCATCGTCGTTTTCATCCTTGAATCCATAAGAGCCGATGGGAGGGCCTACATAGACCGGCGCAGAATGCATGATATCTGCTATTGATGAATCACCAGGACTATTATCCACTCTATGCGCATTCCGAATATTATTGATTTTTTTCTCAATATCTTCGTCATTCCCCCATCCATAGCTGCTGAGTCCAAGCTTCTCTTTATTGGCTGTTGTAAACTCTACCCTATCGCAACTGGTATTACAAACACCTGCGTATATGTTTCGAGATGTCCCGGGTGGAATAGTAGTCGTCCACGCCGACACACCGCCTGTCAGGTTGCTATCGGTATAGCTCGTACATGTCAGGCTTCCGGTCCAGTCATTCCAAACAAAGGAAGGAGAAACCACATACGTCACAACATTGTCTTCAACAGCCATTTTAAATATTTCAGGTGAAGCGCCGCTCATGGTTTCTGTGCTTTGCGTCTCTAGGTTCATGCCAAGCTTTCCGGCTAAGTTTCCGAGAATTGCCTTCATGGCCGTTTTTACATCTTCCTCAGTCGTCGCAGACGCATAGAGACCATGTCCATCATTTTCTGCGACATGTTGAAGATAATCGTCGATATCAATTTTATAATCAGCATTAGGCATATGAATTATATGCGTTGTCGCGTTTTGTATATTCGGCTCAGTCGCTAAATTGTCGATCGGTTTATTCAGTTCATTCGGCATATCGTCGACTGGCCTCAGGTCTGTTTTATACAGGAATCTTGCCACGTTATCCAGGTATCTGTTATTTTTTTCTCCAAGACTGACAGTGGTGGTCTTTTTTTCCTTTGAGCTTCCGCCGCCACAAGAATTACTTCCATAGCCAAAGCCTCCAAGTTGATAATTCCATGCATAAGATAATCCGCATGGGGAGAAAAATGGCAGCATAGGCACCCATATTTGTGTGTTTAAGTACCCCGTAGCATAATAACCAAAAGTGGTCTGACTATAACCGCCTCCGGGAAAGATAGAGCCAAAGCCAAAGCCTCCTCCGCCAAAGCCAAAGCCAAGACCTCCTCCGCCAAAACCGTTACCTGTCTGTTTTCTCTTACACGTAGATTCAGGGCACTTATAGTCAAGCCTTTCGTTATCTTCATTGCGGCAATAAGAAGGCTTTCCTGTTGTACATTTATATTTAGAGCTTTTAGAGCTGTCACATCTGTCCTGATTTTTAGGATAGTTACAGTCACATTTCGTGGGCAGGCCGTCTTTCATGTCTTTCAGAAGCTCCAGATCATCGCATGTGTCATCGCAAGAGTTGGTTTTGCATGTTGTATCTTCGTCAGGCTTTGCTTCTGCTTCTCCCGCGTTTTTCAAGGCGTCGATCATAGACTCCCAGCCGGAATCGTAGTTTATCTCGCCATCAGTGATCATGATAACCGCTGTAACCTCATGAGGAGACATAATTGGAGTCGCTATATCGCCAGCGCCGATATATGTTTCGTCCAGGTCAACCCTGTTTGTCGTGGAGCTTCCGCCATTGCCCCACCACCATCCATTCCACCAGTAGATGCCGTTAAGAATATTTGTGGTCAGGAGCGGAAAACTGCCTGTCAACCCGCTATAGCCAGAGGTATAATAAGGAACAGTCCAACTATAAAGCCAACACATGCTGCAATCCATATAGCCAGTGGGGATGCAAGTCTGCCCTCCGAATCCACCTAAACTCCAACTTGGATAACATATAGACGGCAGTGATTGCCAATAACAACAAGACCCGCCGCCGCTTTTTTTTTGAGCTTGAAGTATGTTGGGATTTTGTAGGCACGACTGTGGGGTCATGCCCAAAATACATGGCTGCCGTAAACAATGTCTCCGCAAGATTGCTGTGCGAAGCCCCCAACTCCCATCCATTATTAATATATCGGATGATTCCCTCAGCTCCGGTCGAGGCGCTGCACGGAACCAGCAATTCCCCTCCACGATTGACGTCGGTAGCGCTGGTGGAGCTGCCGCCTCCTGTTGTTGTAGTGCTCGAACCCTTTCCGTTCATCCTCATCAGTCCCCACTTGAAGGTAGGATAATCTTTAACAATAGTTGTGATAGCGGTTTTGACTTTACCCAATCCATCTGGGTAAATTCCCCATCTATCTGGGTCAATTCCCATAGACTTGGTGTCATCAACGATCAAAAGCACGTTAATATCGCCATACCATGGCTTAGTTATGAATGCCGGCAATTGCCGTTTGCTTGAATAAGATACAAGCGACCGTCCTACCGTCACCTCGACGTCAA
>JAZDIE010000051.1:0-7374 GCA_043805295.1 Pseudomonadota bacterium | reverse complement strand
AGAGATAAAGCGCCTGCTCTTGGCGGGATATGCGGCAATAATATTCGTGATGGTGGCTATGTCTTGTCTGCTGACTGATCGGCCTCGGCATGTTACGACTGTATCCATTCCTAAAGCATAACCCATCAGGAGATGGAACGTACGTCTTTTCTTGGAGGCGTGGCAAAAAAACTCTGCTAACTTGTTGTAGTGGTTCCTTTTCAAAAGCTAATAGGGACGTACCGCAGATTATAAGTTTATGGCAAACAAGCTATTTAAAGGGGATAATGAAAACTCATCCCAGCCGCTCCGTGTGATACCACCATATCGCCTAAGGCATTACTAAGCTCTGTAACGGCTTGTTCGCCTGTACAATGACATGGGATCACTCTATCCAGATCTAAAAATCGTAATGCGGCAATAGTCTGATTTAAACGCCCCTTGCTCGCGTTAAGCAGATGAAAGCCGCCAATGACAGCTTTAATCCTCAAACCATTGTTCAAGCGCTGGATATGGTTCAACGTGTTCACAATACCCGCATGGCAGCAACCGGCACAAACTACCAACCCATCATCGACTCGAATCCACAAGGCAAGGTCATCTTCTATCGGGTCTGCACGTACCCCTTCTGAATCAAGATAAAACGGCCCGCCTGTATCCTCGTAGCTTGTCTCACGTGGAATCGAACCTGTAAGACCTACCCAATGAGACAAAAAAACCGGCTGAGTAATCCAATGAAGATATTTTATAGGCAGATTATTGATTGCCAACATGGACTCACTAGACATATGAATTGGTCTTACATTACTGTCTCGGATAGCATAACGGGGCTGCACTACCCCAGGATGGCAATAGACCTCAATACCCCTTGCGTTCTGAAGGATTTGAGGAATCCCTCCTGTGTGATCATAGTGTCCATGACTTAAAACAAGGATATCGGTTTTACCTAAATCCTTTCCAAGAGCTTGTGAGTTTTGCGCTAACGCGCCTCCTTGGCCTGTGTCAAAGAGTATGCGCTTTCCTTGAGTTTCTATCCAGATAGATAGACCATGCTCGGCAATGAGTCCATTGCCGACTTGATTATCGACCAATATGGTTATCGTAAGCCTATCCATGTTCATGGAAATTTTTACAATCTCATCAATGGCTACAGGCATTTTGCCCTAACTGAAGCCTGTCTTCAAAGTATGCCTCTATCAGATTCTCCGGAGTATCAGACGGGGCACCAACAACCACCTGAACGCCAAGCTCCAGGAATAGGCCTATAGCCCGCTCTCCCATCCCTCCGGCTATGATCAGGTTTGCGCCTCTTTCTGCCAGCCATGGAGGCAAAAGCCCTGGCTGATGAGGAGGGGCATCTATATCCTCTCGTTTAATGATTTTTTTTGCGGCAATATCCACATCAACCATAGCAAAACTATCGCAATGGCCAAAATGTGGGGTAAGTCTTTCGTTTGCCAGTGGGATCACGATTCTCATGCGTTTACTCTCCTTATGTATTATAGGGTTACAAGTTGGTTCCAAATGTAGCGCACATCCTCGACACATGGGGCATCTATTTCCACTACCGCCCGCTCCTCGATTTGCGCCAAGGTTACAGCCCGGTCGTAGCGGATGCGACCCGCAATAAATGCGTTTGCCTGTCGCGCCTTATCTTCAATACGATTTGTCATATCAGGGTTGAGATCCCATTTGTTCACACAGATAGCGGTTGGAATATTGAAATGTCGCGTCAGAGAAATAACCCTTTCCAGATCGTGTTCGCCGGAGACTGTAGGCTCTGTGACGACCAGCACCAGGGTTGCTCCGGTTACCGAAGCTATAACAGGACACCCGATTCCCGGAGGGCCATCTACTATCACCAACTCATGGTTATTCTCCTCGGAAATTCGACGAGCCTCTCTTCGCACTGTGGAAACCAACTTGCCGGAGTTTTCAGCGGCTATGCCAAGCCTGGCGTGCACCATAGGACCGCAACGGGTCTTTGAAATCATCCACTCGCCACAAAGACGTTCTTTAAAATCAATGGCCTGTTCAGGGCAAAACCGGACGCAAACACCGCATCCTTCACAGGAGACCGGATCAATAGTAAATGCGCCCTTCCCTTCCAATCTTCCGTTCATTTTCACTGCCTCAAACCGGCAGTGTTCCAAACACGCGCCGCAACCCATGCAATCTTCATAACGGATGACAGCCTCATGCCCGCTGCGAAACTCGTGACGTTCCGTGATCTCTGGTGAAAGGACAAGATGTAAATCGGCAGCATCCACGTCACAATCCGCGATAACCGGTCTATCAGCCAACACAGCAAAAGACGCAGTCAAGCTGGTCTTCCCCGTCCCCCCTTTGCCGCTTATAACAACTAGCTCTTTCATGATCCTCCCCAACACAACGGCTTTCCGCTTAGACTCACAATCTTTTCACCCAAATCCTTAAAAAGCCCTCTGTATTCCGGCAACGCATCCACTATCAGGCTGCCTCTGGAATAGGCTTCAGCGATCCGCCGGTCGTCCGGTATCTCCAAAAGTATGGGGATATTTTGCGTCTCGCAATATACATGCACCCTCGCGTCTCCTATTCCAACCCTATTGATTACAACACCAAAGGGGATCCCGATTTCCCGCACCGTATCCACGGCTAATTTGAGATCGTGCAGGCCAAAAGGCGTTGGCTCTGTTACAAGCAAGACAAAGTCTGAGCCACGAATTGTAGCGATCACCGGACACGAGGTTCCAGGAGGCGCGTCCAGAATGGCCGGCATACCGTTTTTAAGACGGGACTTAACCGCTTTGATAAGCGGAGGAGCCATCGCCACTCCAATATCGAGCCGGCCCTGGATAAGAGTGATGTTCCCTGACTCTAGAGTTTCAATAACGCCTATGCGCTTATTGATCTCACGAATTGCCTTTTTAGGGCATACCTTCGCGCATCCGCCGCAGCCGTGACACATTTCAGAAAAAACAAGAGGCGCAGTCCCAAAAGAGACAATGGCGTGGTATTCGCAAAACCTGCTGCATTCACCGCAACCATCGCAGAGTGATTCATCGACTTCCGGAACAAGAATGGCAACGACCTCTTCTCCGCACGCAGACCCTTTGAGAAAAAGATGCGCGTTAGGTTCTTCAACATCGCAGTCCAAAAGCAACACGCTGCGATCCAACACCCGCGCAAGATTCACAGACACCGTTGTCTTGCCTGTTCCGCCCTTGCCTGAAGCTACTGATAAAATCATGCCCAATGCCCCTCAACATCCGCTGATTTGGCCTCGCCGAGTTTCCCGTCGCGATATTGCTCAAGCGCCTCGGCTACTGTTTTAGCATCGGTGTTGAATATTTTTATCCCCGCAGCCATAAGCACACGAAAAGCCTTAGGGCCGCAGTGCCCTGTCACTACACTCTTTGCCCCTAACCTGGCGACTCTTTCCGCTGACTGTATCCCAGCGCCCTGCGCCGCGTTCAGGTTTTGCTGGTTGTCTATCACCTCAAAGGTATTGTCATTTATATCATAAACAATAAATTTAGGCGCCCGGCCAAAACGACTGTCAAGCGGGGATTTGAGATCATTGCCTGATGTTGTAAATACTATTTTCACTGCTCTTCCTCCTTTATTCCCTGGTCATCGTGCTCCCGCACTTAGGGCATTTACTCTCAACACAAGGTATCCCTCGTTTATGTAATTCTTTATGTCCGCACTGTGGGCAGACGCAGTTACCGCCAGGACCGGCGGCGAAAGGTCCGCCCATGCGACCACGCCCTTGTCCACCGCCTCCCCTGCCTTGTCCCATCCCGCCTCCTCTTCCTCCGTTCATGCTATTACCTCCTTTGCAAAAGTTGTTCATCCCCTGAAGCCGTCCGCCTCTACCACAGCAGCCCGGCATAATAAAGGCATCCCCATCAAGACCTCCAGCAAGCCAGGCATGAATCACATCACGCAGGTCGCCGGCAATAAAAGGAATAACACTTATGCCATAGGCAACGACCATCTTATGCAGAGGCCTGGAAATCGCGCCGCAAACTAAAATACCTATGCCCAACCCCTTCAACCGATGCACCTTTTGAACAGGCAAGTCATCTGACAGAGCCGCCTGAGTTTCGCGCACAATATACCCTCCCTCTACCTCTATAACGTGAATCTGCTGTGAGGTGTCAAAGACAGGGGCTATTCTACTATCCCAGCATGCAAATGCCGTTTTCATCATTTATGTTCCTATTTTCTCTTTAGTCTTTAGATAAAGCAAGTCTAATGCCAGACATCAAAACTAGCTATTAAATGCGCCCAACCAATTTAAATTGATATGTTTTTAATTAGAGATGAAAGGATTGACAGATTATCAGAGTAGCAATCAAGCTACCCCGTTGCTTGCTACAGAAGCAGCGCAGCTACTGACACTATTTGCAACGGGTGCGGCCATCTTGTTCTGGAAGGGAAATTCCCAGCTTCTTCATCCTGCGAAAAAGAGTGGTTTTATGTATGCCAAGCTCTCTTGCTGCCGCCAGACGGTTAAAGGCATTACGTTCCAGGGCGGCGCGAATGGCCTGAACATCAAGGATATCGTGGGCAGACCGCACATTGGAATCCAAGCCTCTGGCCATCAATTCATCAGGCAAGTGTCCAATGTCGATTTGTCCGTTATTGCAAAGAATAAAGGCTCGTTCTATAGCGTTTTCCAACTCACGAATATTCCCCGGCCAATCATAAGCCATGAAAAGCGACAATGCCTCTGAGGTAATCCCCTGCACGTTCTTTTCTTGCAGCCAGTTAAATCTGGCAATGAACTGGTCCACTAAAAGTGGGATATCCTCTTTCCTTCTACGCAAAGGGGGAAGTTCTATACGCACCACGTTCAAACGGTAGTAAAGATCTTCTCTAAAAAGACCGTGTCGTATCTGATCAATCAGATCTTTGTTGGTAGCTACAATAACCCTAACGTCAGCGACCTCGGAACGCGTCGCGCCCAGCGGTTCATAGACACGTTCCTGCAACACACGCAGAAGCCGTATCTGAAGCGCAGGGCTTATCTCTCCGATCTCATCTAAAAATATAGTGCCACCTTTGGCTAATGCAAACCGCCCCAGCTTATCTTTATTCGCGCCAGTAAACGCCCCAGACTTGTATCCAAACAGCTCAGACTCAATAAGCGTATCTGGCAAAGCCCCGCAGTTGACCGCGATGAACTCACCTCGACTGCGAGGACTAAGTGAATGGATAGTCCTTGCCAGTAATTCCTTGCCAGTACCGGTCTCTCCAAGGATAAGCACTGTACTGGGGCTTCCAGAAATGGCAGGAAGCACATCAAACACCCGCTGCATCAAGGGACTTAGGCTGGTAAGATCACCGGCCCTGAATTTACCCTCCAGTTCCCGGCGCAGGGTCTCGACTTCAGACATGTCCCTGAAAGTCTCTGCTCCACCTATCACCTGGCCATCGGCGTCTCGCAGCACCGCTGTAGAAATGCTGATAGGAACCCGATTCTCGTTTGAATCTATAATATATCCGGATTTACCAATTATAGGTTTACCGCTCTTTAATGTCTGTTTAAGCGCGCAAGCAGACTCGCACATGCTGGAACGGAACACATCTGAACATCGCCGACCGATTGCTTCCTTGCGCGATACGCGAGTGATCTCCTCAGCCGCCCTGTTAAAAGAAGTAATACGCCAATCCAGATCTATTGTAAAAACACCATCAGAGATACTCTCAAGAATGGCCTCTGTCTGCGTTATGTCATGCTTGCGGCTCTTCATCATTATTTCACCACCAGCACCTTCAACCGTTGACGCCCCCACTCCTCTGCGTCATCGTGATCCTCGAAAAATATATCAATGTGATATCCAGTTATAGCGCTACCCCGATCATGCACCACCCCCCAGCCATACCCTGGGACATACATCTTTGTTCCAAAAGGAAACAGCGTCGTGTCTGCCGCAATAGTGCCATAGCTCGCCTTGGTGCCGTCTGAGCATATACCAATTTTTTTAGGTTTCCCTTCGTTCGGGCCATAGGCGTAAACCGGAGGAAGAAGACAACAATGACACATATGCCGCCAGCCGCAACATTTTTGGCAGGGGCAATACGCTGTAACCTCCATGCTCACAATCTTCTCATTTGGGCTAAGCCTCCCAGGACGTAATTCAGGAGGGCTACTGCAGGAGCAGAAAATGTTTATAATTATGAACGCCAATAAAATAACAAAAAACGGTTTAGTACGCATGGTTCGAAAATTCGCTAACGTATTTTTCAATTGGTCACTTTCTTTAACATTGAGGTTTTTTATGCAAGCTCATTGATAAGTTGTTCAAAGAACTCCTTAGGAGTACCGATACAGTTGCCAGCCGGGTCATAGGCTTTGAGAACTTTGTCTTCACCTTTACAGTGAACCAAGTTTCCCCCCGTGAGCTTCTTTTTGTGTATAACCACCCTTTCCCCTGGACTACGGGGGTAGCCGACGTAACGAATGTACGCTGGTTGCTCTTGTAATATAATAATCTTTCGGGGGCTATACATGATAAGCTGAAATCGGAAGAAAGCTCTATTAATTCTGCTTCATCAAAACTTAGAACAAGGGTTTGCAGTCTCCTCATTTCCTTGTGAACGTGATACCACTCGATTGCTTGTTTGATAAGACCTATAATTTCTTCGGAGAAAGAAGTTTTTGGGATATACCTATAAATGTTTCCTTCATTGATCGCTTTCACAGCAGCACCGATATCCGTATAGCCGGTAATCAATATCCTGACAATATCAGGATGTGTCTCCTTAAGCTCGGCCAGCAATTCTGTTCCGGTTACATCCGGCATTTTTTGATCTGTAAGAACCACTGCGATATCCCGTTCATTGACAAGCTTCCTGGCTCCCCGGGCGCTCGAAACAGACGCCAGATGAAATTCATGTTTCAAATCAAGCAAAAGAGCTTCGAGATTGTCCAACTCGTCATCAATGATAAGAACCTCATAGTCTTTATAGTCCATCATCAGACCTCCTCATACTTTTGGGAGCACATCAACCGGCAAGACAATCGCAAACTCAACGCCACCCTCCGTGCCTCGATCTTACCATAATGTTTTTACCATGAAAATACCATTTACTCTCACAAAGGCAGAGAGATCACTAAGATTTTATTTGATTTTTGCTTTGTGTGCTTTGTATCTCTGTGAGAGACATTTTTTATATTTTTTTTTATTTTTTGCCAGGTTTTCATCATTGGGGGTGAGAATAGACTTTTCATGAGCGTTTACCATGATGTTTCTCGACAATGCTATGACAAATATTAAGCCCAAGACCCGTTCCCTTGCCAATGTCTTTGGTAGAGATTGCGATGGATATAGCAAGAAAGCCGCGTCAAATTTATTCACTATGCAAGATGTGACACCATTCTCCCCCATTCTCCCATTCTCC
>JAZDIE010000050.1:0-6982 GCA_043805295.1 Pseudomonadota bacterium | reverse complement strand
CGGGGTGTGTAATAAGCAGATTTAAAAATGAATTGAAAAACATACTATAAACCCGAAGCCTAAAAAACTGTTTGATAATTAGTGTCTGAACGAAAACCCCATTTTTTGTAGGTTGGGTTGAGCCCGCCCAATATTTGTTGGGTTTCGTACCTCAACCCAACCTACAAAAGACAATGACTTATAAATGAAATTGCAGCAAGGGCGAAACCCAACAAAAGGTTCTGAAGGCAGAAGGGTTTTAGGGAATAATGAAAAAAGCAGGGTTCACATTAGTTGAAATATTAATAGTAGTGTCAATCATTGTAATTGCCTGTGTTAGCGGCGGGGTGTCAATCAGGGCGCACCTAAAGGTTACAAAGCACGAAGAGGCAAGAGAAATAATGGAAATAATCTCTGCTGCGGCCAACTCATATTGTATGAGGAACGGGTCATATGCGGACACTAGCGCTGGCCTGATAGACACAAACGCTATAAACACGCAATATAATATGCAGGTTGAACCCTCGGATAATCCGGCTACCCCAGCAATCCCCAATGATGGCGCCCTATATACGTATTCGGTAACTCCTTGCGGCGCCTACCCGCTATTATCAGCCACGGCTGCTAATGCTACAGGATGCGTTGCTGCTTGCGCTGCTGCTCCAACATGTACAGGGGCCGCCACTCCATGGATAATTATTGCTCAACCAGTCAGAGCTGATAGCCTTTATAATATAGATCAAGCTAACAATAATCCCGAGGATACTCTTTATCTGATTTTACCATGCAGCATATGAAAAAATTAAATAATAACGGATTTACTATGGTGGAGGTAATGATCGCGGCGGTACTTGGGTGCCTTTTATTGGTCTTGGTCGCTAATTTGGGCGTAGAATACGCTAAAAAGAGAAGGCATGACAATATACACAGGATTTTCCGAAATGATATTGAGAGGGCATTTGAATATATTGCAGATGGTTACTATGATACAAACGCTAACATAAGACGTGTTGGCGTAAGATACGCTGAATGGGTTACCCTTGCATATGATGGATCGAGAGGATTCGCTCCCAATTACGCTATTGATACAGCCCTGCCCTTGTTTCCTATCCCAGGTGCTAGCGATGCATATGGTAATACTAAGAATACGAATTTTTGCATGCAAAACAGAAGTGCCACCATAACGTTTGGGGCTTTTTATGTGGGAAAAACTCCTACGGGCGAGAAGGCATTGGTATATGGATTTAATGATACTAATCCTACCATACCTACTGCTGCATGGACTTGGAGGGAAATCATTCCTTCAACTCCGGAAAAACGTTTCTTTGATGATATTCGATTATTAGTTTGCACTCCTCCTGGTATCGGATTAGGCACAGGCGTTAACAATATACAGGTTAAAATAGTGCTTATCAGATATAACAACCCTCGTGTAGTGGCGGAAGGGGTAAAGACATTCGCAACAAATATGGGGGCAGGTTCTGTTCCATGATTCAACCCTTTATAAGAATTTAAGGCTTTTTTATAAAACCATCTTACAAGGACATCCATAAAATGAGACCTTTATGCCGGCCGTATAATCCTGAACGCCGTACAATAAAAATCACCGCACCCCTACAAGATCAAGGCGGTGGGACTATTCTTCTGGCTATCCTGACATTAGCCGTTGTATTACAGGTAGGTTTTATTGCCTACCTTTCGATTAAGGTACTTGAATTAAAAACTGTTAATTGCGCCGACGAATACAACGTATCCACATATGCCCAACAGGCTGTCTACCGGAAGTATACCTGGCTCTTAAAAAATGTTAATGCTGACAACTGGAGAACTGCCTTAAAAGATTCTTTTGATTTTATCAGTTCCCAGGATGGCACCTGCACACTCCCCAAATGTTCCGAAACAAGTAATGAACAAATATGGCAAGTCCCTCTCAACAAAGATGGCACCCTCAAATTGCCATATACAATAAGCGTCTCAGAAGATGGGAGTACGTTTACA
This sequence comes from Pseudomonadota bacterium, assembly GCA_043805295.1. Taxonomy (GTDB): domain Bacteria; phylum Desulfobacterota; class Desulfobacteria; order Desulfobacterales. The sequence continues at coordinate 5,005 of JAZDIE010000050.1, read as the reverse complement.
CCTATTCCATCTAAAGTTTACTACAATGCAGACGGCACATTAACAGATGGGCCACTCGGGGCCGGAAAAGACTCCAAAAAATGGCAATTCGTAAGAATCGAAAATCTTCCTGTTCAACTAGGCGATGGTAGCGATCCTACAAAAAAAGTTTATTGCCAGGTGCTCTTGAATCAAAATAAAACTCCAGATGATAAACCGAAAATAAAGCATGATGTATGCGCCTCTCTTTCTCCAATCGCTTACTAATTATTCAGGTGGATAGACTGAAGGCAGAAGGTTTTAAGGAGTGAATATGTTTTATAAAAATAAAACCACCATACGCAAAGACTATCAATCGGGCTTTTCTATTACTGAGGTAATGATAGGTGTGGCTGTTTTTTCTTCGCTTTTAATTTTAGTGGCTCAATCCTTTAGCTCTAGCGCACTGCTTAGCTCTACAATCGATCATAAAAAAGCCGCAGTAGAGGTTGCCAATTCATATCTTGACAGGGTTATTTATTGGCTGGCCCAGCCCAAAGACTTTAACCATTTTCAGGTTATGCCGGCAAAAATTCTTGACCCTCCTCCTCTTGACCCTCTTACTGGCTCTCCGCTTACTTACAGCAGAAAGCTTGATGGAATTGTGGACGCCGCTGAGTTCGGATTTCCACCCGAGTTTTTAACCGATAAGCCTTATATCAAAAAAGTGGAAGTCTTAATTATTGCACCATGTATTAATGGCGTCTATGATTGTCAGAAGATTACAACTAAGGTGACATATAACGATCTGTCAGGGAACGAAAAGCAACCAATAGAATATACTACTGCAATGTTTCGTATACCCGACTCATCATAAATAGAAGATAGCGTATATGGTCTATATGTATGCAGGCCAACAAAAAAACAAGACTTATGCAAAGTGAAAAAATTTTAGTAATTTTTAAGGGTCATGACCCATTTTTAAAAAAGAAGAAAGGAGGAGAAGCAAATAAAAAAGATGAGTTTGTAAAAAGTTGCAATTTTAACCATTTTACCAGCATAGGAAAGAAATTGATCTATGCAAAACAAACGTGATGGCTTTGTAAAAAGCTCCACATGCAAGGCGCGCGAGTCGAGGCCTATTTTGCCAAGACGAAGTGTAACGGCAGCAGATGGACTTTTTACGAAGCCATCAGACAAAAAGGAGAAAAGGATGAAAAAGAAAAGGATGAAATCAAGTGTTACTGGCTTAGCAGTTACGGTTATGTTCTGCGGAGCATTGTGGTTTATGCCTGTAGCGTTTGCCGGTACAGTGACAGTTACTTCCGGCTCCACATTGACACCAGGAAGTTATGATATCAAGGTGGCCGCCACTAATGTCAAGAATGCGAGTGCATCTACCGGAACTGCTACTGTTCAGTCCGAAGAGGGGTTTGTAGGAAAACTGGTCAGTGTAAGCCCTATTATTTTAGACCTCACCGATAGTTCTGATATGAATTCAGATGGCCATGTAATGGATGTGGAGACGAATAAGGACAAGTATGCCACGTTTGACATTCAAGGAAACGAAGATCCTGTCAAAGTGGCGTTTCCACTTATCCCTGCCACAGGGCTGGCTGACTGTTTTCTGGTAAGAGACCTTAATCTTAAAGAAACAAATAAACCAGAAGTAGTTGATGGAGCCAAAGAGCTGTTCGGCACACAGACCGGCGGTGGAACAGGGTTTGAAATTTTAATGGCATATGATTCAGGCCTGGGGGATGGAGTTGTTGATTGGCGGGACAAATTTGATGATAAGCAATCCGGATTAGAGTTTTTGAAATTATGGGACGGCAAAACCGAGCTTGTTGACGGTAAGCACACACTTAGGGACATGGTTCCCGGCAAGCGGCTAAATGGTGATGGCAAGATTGCCGAGGCGGTTATGACGCAAGGCCAAGACCCAATAAGCAATATAGTTGCGCTTAACCTGGCAAATACAGAGGTTGAAGAAAAAATAGGGAATAGCACAGCGAAGTATGTCTCTAATTTTGTACAAGAGAAAGTAGCCTGTTCAGGCGTACAGGATGAGGCAAAGGTTCAAGCAGCCGCGGTAGTTTATACCCCAGGAGATACCCCTGCATGCGCATTAACGGTTAAAAAGGTTAAACTTGAGTTGCAGGCTGTGCCCAGCAGCGGACTTACTATCGACAATCAAAGCGGCATTGCGCTCCCTGCTTTTGAAACCCGGCAGGTAAAAAGACCTATATTGAAGACACGATCGATATTACCGGTTCCGTAAATATTGATGATGGAAAGAGCATTGATTTTTCAGGAGCAACGGCTATTGATGTTGAGGCATCGGACGGCACAAAGGTTACCCTTGATCTATCCGGCTTAAGTAATTGGGAGGTGGGGGATACTGAAAAGACAAAAGGCATATCCTCTGAAAATATTGCTTCTTCTGAAAATATGCCAATACCCCAATTGAACTATACATATCTTGCCAAAAAATATTATGATGTCTGGCTTGACGTTCCAACAGAGGGAAAAGTAGACGGTGATAGCATGTCTTTAACCAACGCTCAGTCCTCTTTTAAAAACGTCTCCTCAAGCCTTGGCGCATACCAAATAGGCGCTGGCACAAAACCAGGCGAGTATAAAATTGCTGTTGCCGATAATTCTAAAATGTCTAACTTTGCCAATATCCGCAAAACCGGCGGTTCTCTTTTGGCAGTGAATGAGACGACTAAGGCTGAAGCAAGCCTTAAAATAATAGGGTTAGACCCAGAGCCAAAGCAGGATGATCCAACCGTTGTCTATGATGCATTCACAAATCCAGGCGGAAACATGGTGGCCCAAAAACTTGCCACACAAGACCAGTCAGGTGTGGTTGCGAAAGTAGTTAGAGATAATGGGAATGGAACATCATTTCATGTAGTATTAAAGATAGACGGAACAGCAGGCGGCGGCCTTATTGATGTGGACCTTACCGAAGATAAAATAGAAATCTTTAAAAACAGGATAAGAGAAGAACAAGCTATATGCTGGTTTGTAGGACATGCGCCTTGCGCTTCCTGTACGTATCATCCAAAAGCTACTGCTGATGAGAAGCTTTTTGATTATCAAAAGGAAGGTTATTCTGGCTATCAGGGGAAAGAAACTACCAGTTCTGCCAAAATTTCAGATATTTCCGATTCTGAATGGAAAAAACCAGGTTATGAAATACCAGAGATTAATACTGGAGCCCCAGGACGGTATAGCGGCAACACCAAACCTAATTGTATAGGCAATGGGCGAGATGCAGTCTATGCATATATAGAGGGTAACAATTGCAGTGGTAAGGGAGACGATTGCTCCTGTACTACAGAGTGGTGTAAAAATAGCAAATAACCTCTATAAGCGCTAGAGGACATCCATAAATTACTATGCATAGCGTTTTTTATGGATGTCCTTACCCTTTCTACTTAATCAGGGAGATAAAACAGATGAAAAAAACAAGTGTTGCTGGCTTGGCGGTTACGGTTATGTTCTGCGGGGCATTGTGGTTTATGTCTGTAGCTTTTGCCGGTACGGTGACAGTTACTTCCCGCGCTGAATTGACACCAGGAAAATATGATATTAAGGTGGCCGCCACTAATGTCAAGAATGCGAGCGCCTCAACCGGAACCGTTACTGTTAAAAAGGAAGGGGATTCTATTGAAGGTGAAATTTGTTTAGACCCTATTATTTTAGACCTCAATGGAGATATAGATGCTATAAATCATGTAATTGATGTAGAGACTAATAAGGACAAGTATGCCACATTTGACATTCAAGGAAACGAAGATCCTGTCAAAGTGGCGTTTCCAGTTATCCCTGCCACAGGGTCGGCCGACTGCTTTCTGGTAAGAGACCTTAATCTTAAAGAGACAAACAAACCCGGAGTAGTTGATGGAGCAAAAGAGCTGTTCGGCACACAAACTGGCGGTTCTTCAGGGTTTGCGATGTTAGTAGCATATGATTCCGGAGTAGGGGATAATGTCATTGATTGGCGAGACAAATATGATGATACTCAATCTTCGTTAGAGTTTTTGAAGTTATGGGAAGCCAAGACTGAGCTTAATGATAAAGGCAAATACATATCTAAGCTTGTTGAAAAGGTTGTGGACGGCAAAACAGAGCTTGTACACGAGCTTATAGATATGGTTCCCGGCAAGCGGCCGGTTGACGGTAAGATTGCCGAGGCAACAATGAAGCAAGACCAGAAATTTAAAAATATTGTTGCGCTTAATCTAGCAGATAAGGAAGTTAAGAAAGAAGATTCGGATTATGAAATAGGAACAAGCAAAGCAAAGGATGTTTCCAATTTTGTACAAGAAGTAGTAGACTGTTCAGGAGTCACTGAAGAGGAAATGGTTAAAGCAACCTCAATTATTTATACTCCTGGCGATACTCCGGGATGCGCTTTAACGGTTAAAAAGGTTAAACTTGAATTACAAGCTGTACCCAGCAGCGACCTTACAATTGATAATCAAAGTGGCATTGCGCTTCCTGCTTTTGAGACCAGACAAGTAAAAAATATCTATATTGAGGACACGATCGATATTACTGATTCCGTACAGTTTAATGATATTGCTGGCGGAAAAAGCATCAATTTTTCAGGAGCGACTGCTGTCGCTGCTTTGGCAGCGGACAATAAACCTGTCACCCTTGACTTGTCGAGCATGAGCGCTTGGGACGTAGAGAGTACCGAAAAAACAAAAGACATATCCTCTGAAAGTATTGCTTCTGCTGAAAAGATGCCAATACCCCAATTGAATTATACATATATTGCTAGAAAATATTATGATGTCTTGCTTGACGTTCCAACAGAGGGGAAAATAGACGGCGACAGCATGTCTTTAACCAACGCTCAAACCTCTTTTAAAAACGTCTCCTCAAGTTTTGGTAAATACCAAATAGACCCTGGCACAAAACCTGGCGAGTATAAAATTGCCGTTGCCGATAATTCTCAAATATCTAACTTTGCCAATATTCGCAACACAGGCGGGTCTCTTTTGGCAGCGCCAGTGCTGGGTGGACCCGA
>JAZDIE010000049.1:0-2310 GCA_043805295.1 Pseudomonadota bacterium | reverse complement strand
TTTCTATGATTTCTCCTGATGGCTTTGCCATAAGACCACGCATACCCGCAAGCTGACGCATCTGGTCTTTGCTGCCCCTGGCGCCTGAATCCGCCATCATATAAATTGGATTGAAACTTTCCATTAAAACAGGCTTTTTGTTTTTGCCAAGAACAGGCTTGCCTTTTTTATTAACTACTGGAACCATTTTCATGGATTCCATCATCTCATCAGCAACATCGTCGGTTGCTTTTGCCCATATATCAACGACTTTATTATATTTTTAACCTTGAGTAATAAGGCCCTCGGTATATTGTCTGCTTATCTCAGCAACCTGTTTTTCAGCCCTCTTCAGAATTTCCCATTTTGCAGAAGGAATTATCATGGCATCAATTGAAATAGATAAGCCTCCTTCTGTTGAATATTTGTAGCCGATATTCTTCAATCTGTCGGAAAGTATGACAGTAGCTTTTGGCCCTAGATTCCTGTAAGCATAATCAACAAATTCACGTAGAGCTTTTTTATCCATTACTTTGTTGACCGAATCAAAAGGTATCTCGGGCTGCTTTTCTATAATTTCAAAAATATGATATGCGTCATCAGAATAAATTATATTGCTAATCTCCCCCTGCTTAAGAGAAAATACTGTATTAACATCTTCATCTTTTGCCTGATATATCCTCTTGAACTCATCCTTTCTAAGCAAACCAAGAACACCTCCATTCTTTTTGTCGAGGCTCTGTGAATATTGACGTGCCATGTCAACAAAGCTTGCGCCTTTTTGTAGTTTATCATAAACGGTTTTCGCCTCTTTTTCTGAAGGAACCATGATCTGGCGCATTAACATGATGTTATCCTTAGGAATGATTTCCCAAAGCAGAATGCGTCCAACGGTCGTGTCAAATCTCTTTTTATTAATACGGACAGTAATTTTAGCATGGAGATCAACGGCACCTGCATCGTACGCAGAACGGACTTCTTCCGGGCCGGCAAATTTTTTTCCATCTCCTCTGGCTCCTTCAATCTCTCTTGTCATATAATATATGCCGAGGACTATATCCTGGCTAGGTACAATAATTGGACTCCCATTTGCCGGAGAAAGGATATTGTTGCTTGAAAGCATTAATATCCTGCACTCTATCTGGGCTTCGACAGAAAGGGGAATATGTACAGCCATTTGATCACCGTCGAAGTCAGCATTAAATGCCGTACAAACAAGAGGATGAAGCTGAATAGCTTTGCCTTCAATAAGAATAGGCTCGAATGCCTGAATACCTAAACGATGGAGTGTGGGAGCACGGTTTAACATTACCGGATACTCTTTTACCACTTCATCCAGTGCATCCCAGACATCCGAGGTTCCTTTTTCCACCATCTTCTTGGCGCTTTTTACAGTAGAAACAAGCCCTTTCTGCTCAAGGCGATAATAAACAAAAGGCTTGAACAATTCTAGAGCCATTTTCTTTGGCAAACCACACTGGTGGAGTCTGAGATTCGGTCCAATTGTAATAACGGTACGACCAGAATAATCCACTCTCTTACCAAGAAGGTTTTGACGAAAACGTCCCTGCTTGCCCTTCAATGTGTCACTTAATGATTTTAAAGGCCTCTTGTTGGTTCCGGTAATAACTCTGCCATGCCGGCCGTTATCAAAAAGAACGTCAACTGATTCCTGTAACATTCTTTTCTCATTACGAACAATGATATCGGGTGCATTTAAGTCGATAAGACGTTTTAACCGGTTATTACGGTTAATTACTCTGCGATACAGATCGTTTAGATCGGATGTGGCGAACCGGCCACCTTCCAGAGGAACCAATGGACGCAAATCAGGGGGAAGAACAGGAATAACATCCATAATCATCCAAACCGGATTTATTCCGCTACGCCTGAAAGCATCGACTATCTTTAGCCGTTTAGATAGTTTTTGGCGCCTTGCAACTGAGCCTGTAGAACTAATATCCTCTCTAAGTTCTTTATATAAAGCATCAAGATCAATGCTCTCAAGTAATTTCTTAACTGCTTCAGCTCCTATCCCCGCTTCAAATTTTGTACCGTAAACTTCACGCGCCTCGTAATATTTATCATCTGACAGAAGCTGGCCTCGGCTAAGGCTGGTATCCTTTGGATCAACTACAATATAGCTGTCAAAATATAATACTTTTTCAATATTTTTTAGACTCATATCAAGCAAGTTGCAAAGCTTGCTTGGAAGGCTCTTCAAAAACCATATATGGGCACAAGGTGTAGCGAGTTGTATATGCGCCATCCTTTCCCTTCTAACCTTTGACTGAATAACCTCAACCCCGCATTTTTCACAAATAACACCCC
>JAZDIE010000048.1:0-13206 GCA_043805295.1 Pseudomonadota bacterium | reverse complement strand
GGATGGGTTTGGCACAAATCAGGCATATATGACAGTAGGCAATCCAGAGGCAATAACGCTTTCTGATCCACCTTGTCTACGCGGGATCGATACCAGAATACGTTACGGAAAGCTGCACTTTATTTTATATTTTAGATCTTGGGATCTTTGGAACGGATTTCCGGCCAATCTGGGAGCTATTCAGATACTTAAAGAATATATGGCTAGCGAGATTGGTGTTGAAGATGGCGAAATAATTGCGTCAAGCAAGGGTCTGCATTTGTATGATTATGTGTGGGAGCTTGCTCGTCTGCGCGCTTTTAAGTCAGAAAAAAACCAGACTTAAAAGGCTGTTATGAAACAGCAGCCCCCGCCTCTTTGATAATTTTTTCCCAGTGTTCGAGTTTTGTTATGTTTCTGTCCAGGATTTCATAAATTGCTGATATGTCAAAAGGCTTGGAGATATAATCGGCGGCGCCGTTCCGGAAAGAATCGACCACCCTGCCGAGGTTGCTCTGCCCTGTCATCATTATCACCTGAATTCCACGGCGGATGTCATGGGTAATGCTCCGCAGAAAATCGACCCCGCTCATGCCAGGCATCATTATATCTGTAAGCACAATCATTATGGCGGTGTTGGCTTTTATGATTTCAAGGGCATTATCAGCCGAGTCAGCAGTGTGAATTTTATAGTTTTGAACACCCTTTTGCTTAAAGTAGGCCTCAAAGATACGGGCAAGCGCCTTTCGCAGGCTATCGTTATCGTCTACTATAAGAACTTCATTTGTTTTCATGGCAGGATCTCCTTTCTATAGAATAGATCAGTTAATGACATTTATCTTATCGGGCTCTTTGGGAAAGAGCTTAATAGAAAATATAGAAAAGATTTTGACAAAATGCAACGCCTAGCAGAAGGATTGGCTGCTGTGAAAAAGATCTTTGTACAAATATATGAGGTGCAGGATCCGTTTGAGGCCGATGCCTTGATCGGTTTAGGGGTAGATCATATAGGGAGTGTTCTACTGGATAAAGACGCCTGGAGGCAATCGTTGCTAAAGGATGTAGTAAGGGTTTCCAGGGAAAAAGGTGTTAAAAACAGTTTTATTCCTCTTTTTAGCGCGCAAGACACTATCTTACATGCGGCAGAGTATTACTCGCCGGATATCATGCATTTTTGTGACAGGCTTACGGATAATCACGGCAAAAAAGGGGTATTTGTTTCTATAATAAAACTCCAAAAGGCAGTGAAGGAACGATTTCCAGAGATTAAAATTATGCGTTCTATACCTATTAGTGTTCACAAAGGGTTGATCAGGGCAGAAACCCTTGAAATTGCAAAAGAACTTGAGCCTGTGAGTGATTATTTTTTGATCGACACATGGTTAGAAAAGGAACCGGTAGAAGGGTTTATTGGCGTTACAGGAAGGCTATGTGACTGGGAGACGGCCAGCCAGCTTGTGGCTGCTACAACTATTCCTGTTATCCTTGCTGGCGGGATGTCTCCAGATAACGTGTTTGAGGGGATTTGCAAGGTGAGACCTTTTGGGGTGGATAGTTGCACAGGCACAAACGCCACCAGTTTTAATGGAAAACCCGTCCGTTTTAAAAAAGACCTTGGAAAGGTAAAGCGGTTTATAGAAGAAACCCGCCGCGCAGAAAAGACCTTACTTTAACTTCGGTCAGCAACCATGGAGGAATAAACGTGAAGATAATTGCTTTTGGTGATATTCATGAAGATTTGGGAAATGTAATCAAGATACCTGGATTGACAGAAGCTGATCTGGTGCTTGTAACAGGTGACCTTACCAACTTTGGGGGGGTTAGTAAAGCAAGAGAGATCATAGAGGGCATCAGACAATACAACAAAAACCTTTATGCCCAGCCTGGAAACCTGGATAAAAAAGAAGTCGGTGACTACTTAAACGAACTGGGCGTAAACCTTCATGGGAAAGGGGTGATTTTTGGAAGCCTTGGGATTTTTGGTCTTGGCGGGTCAAACCCTACGCCGTTTAATACCCCTCTTGAGTATAGTGAGCAAGAGATTGCCGGTTTTTTGTTAAAAGGCTTTAAGGACGTGGAAGACGCGCCTGTTAAAATACTTATTTCTCATGCCCCGCCTCATAATACTGCTGCGGATCAGGTCAAGGCAGGACTGCATGTGGGAAGCAGCTCTGTGAGGGAGTTCCTTGAAAAACATGATATCAAGGCATGCATTACAGGGCATATCCACGAGGCAGTTTGTCTTGAAGTTCTTGGAAGAACTACTGTTGTCAATCCGGGTATGCTAAAGAACGGCGGTTATGTTGAAATAGTGGAAGAACAAGGGGCTGTGGATGTGTACCTCAGGCATGTTTAAAATTTTAACGGATTTGTAAAAAGTCTATACAGTCTTTACAATTATATAAGAAGTTGGTAGGTTACTTTGTATGTCAATAAACCAGATTTTATATAGCCAGGGGGCATATTATGAGCAATGTAATTGATTCATTAAAGGGCTTAGGGAAAAATGGAGAAGGCGAGGTTAGCAAAGAGTCTGACAAATTGGAGAAGGGGGCTGCGCAGACATCAGGCGATGACGCCTTCAATGAAGAAACAGACGATATCTTGGCTAAGATTACGGGGAAGCCTACAGGGCAGCGGCGTGTCATAAAAGCGCCTGATGAAATGACTTCTTTACCGAGGCATAGTCTTTCTGCAGAAGGAGAACCCCCTTCCTTGGTTTTTGGACAGCAGGGGACTGGCATTAAAACGTATGTGATAATAGGCGTAGCAATACTTTCTGTTGCCTTTGGCGCATATTGGTGGCTTAAACCAGAAGGTGTGGTTGAGCAAACCCCAACTGTTGCACAAAAAGAGCCAGTAGCGGTTGCGCAAGCCCCTTCGGATAGCCATGAGGATGGCTCTGGCGAAGATATGGTAGAAATGCCCCCGGTTCCTGAACGCGGTCCTGTTGATGTGGTAGCGCCTAGCAGGCCGCCAGCGCCGGTAGTTTCTGGCCAAGGACAAATGCCACCAGTAGCTCCACAACCTCCAGTTCCTGGGCGTGGCCCTGTTGATGTAGTAGCGTCTAGCAGGCCGCCAGTGCCGGTAGTTTCTGGCCAAGGACAAATGCCACCAGTAGCTCCACAACAACATGAGAGACGTAGAGAGGAAAGACTTCAAAGAGAGAATAGTCTTAGCAGTCAGGGACAGATGCCGCCAGTTCAGATATCGGGTGGAGGGGTACCAGGCAGGTTTCCCGAAGCTTCAACCAGATATTTAACAAAGGCTGATATAGAAGGGAAGAGCGCCGCTGATTTAAAGATTATGAGAAATGAGATATTTGCCAGGCGCTCTTGTATATTTAAGTCTCCTGATATGAGGAGGTACTTTGAAAAAGAGCCTTGGTATTCAGCAAAGAACAAGGACGTGAAGGCGCTTCTAAGTAATATTGAAAAATCGAATGTAGCGTTTTTGCTTAGTCAGGCACGGACTGTGCCGGCAAAGACAACCACAGTTGCTTTATCATCCGCTACTCTACAAAAGCCGTCTTATCCAGAAATTAAAGATAGCAATGCAGGCGGAGGAGCGCTAGGCAAATACCCCGAAGGATCTACACGACATTTAACAAAGGCTGATATAGAAGGGAAGAGCACCGCTGATTTAAAGATTATGAGGAACGAGATATTTGCCAGGCGCTCTTATATATTTAAGTCTCCTGATATGAGGAGGTACTTTGAAAAAGAGCCGTGGTATTCAGCAAAGAACAATGATGTAAGATCAATGTTTACTCCTCTTGAAAGGGAGAATGTTGATTTTCTGATAAAGCATGCAAGGCCTTAGCTTTTTATCTGGAAGGATACTATTTAAATGCGATTCGTATAGCATCTTCTATCTTTTCTATAAAATTAAAGCTGATTCCTTCCCTTACGTTTTTAGGTATATCCTCTAAATCTTTTTCATTCCATTTTGGGAGAATTACTGTTTTAATTCCGCTTCTGTGAGCAGCCAACACCTTTTCTTTTATTCCACCAACAGGAAGTACCTGACCTCTTAAGGTAATCTCGCCGGTCATGGCAAGGTCCCGCACAATCGGTTTTCCTTTAAGCATTGATATAAGCGCTGTAAGTATTGCCACGCCGGCGGAAGGGCCGTCTTTAGGGATTGCGCCGGCAGGGACATGGATGTGTATGTCGTTATTTTCAAAAAAGTCTTCAGGCACTTGAAGGCTTTTTGCATTGCTTCTTATGTAGCTGAGAGCAGCAGAGGCGGATTCTTTCATTACTTCACCCAACTGCCCTGTAAGGGTTAGCCCTTTTTTGCCAGGCATTTTTGTTGCTTCAACAAAAAGCAGTTCCCCCCCTGCTGGCGTCCATGCAAGCCCGGTAACAACGCCGGGTGTAGCGGTTCGCATTCGCGCCTCTTTGTAAAAGCGAACAGGGCCAATAAATTTGGGAATAATTTCCGGGATGATGGTGGTCTTTTCCTTTTTACCCTCTGCTACCTGGCGGGCTACTCCTCGACAAATGCTTGCGATTTCCCGTTCAAGATTTCTTAGGCCTGCCTCCCTTGTATACCCTGACATTAACCATTTAATGGCAGACGAGTGGAATATGATATGCCGGGCTGTAAGTCCATGAGCCTCAATTTGCCGGGGTATGAGAAATGTTTTTGCTATCTTTATCTTTTCTTCGTCGCTGTAGCCAAGCAGTTCAAGCACCTCCATACGATCCCTGAGGGCATGCGGAATAGTGTCCAAAACATTTGCTGTGGTAATAAACATGACCCCTGAAAGGTCAAAAGGCACATCAAGGTAGTGATCGGAGAAAGAAAAGTTTTGCTCAGGATCGAGTACCTCCAGGAGCGCTGATGACGGGTCTCCCCTAAAATCAGCCCCCACCTTGTCTATTTCATCCAGCATAAACAAGGGGTTGTTGGATCCAGCGCGTCTTATGCCTTGTATAATGCGGCCGGGGAGGGCGCCTACGTAGGTTCGACGATGACCGCGGATTTCAGCCTCGTCTCTTACTCCTCCAAGAGAGATTCTTACAAACTTTCGTCCAAGAGCCCGGGCAATGGATCGTCCCAGGGAGGTCTTGCCTGTCCCAGGAGGTCCTGCAAAGCAAAGTATCGGGCCTTTTGTGTCTGGTTTAAGTTTGCGGACTGCCAGATATTCCAGAATACGCCTTTTAACTTTTTCCAGGCCGTAATGATCTTCATCAAGGATTTTTTCAGCCTTTTTGATGTCCAGATTATCCTGAGTGCTCTCATTCCACGGCATAGAGGTAAGCCAGTCGAGATAGGTGGCGGACACGGTGTACTCGGAAGAAGAGGGGTGCATTCTGGACAAACGGTTCAACTCGCGGTCCGCCTCTTTTTTTGCCTCTTCAGGGAGCCTTACTTTTTCTATTTTTTGGCGGTATTCTTCTACTTCGATAGATTTATCGTCCTTTTCTCCGAGTTCTTCCTTAATAGTCTTAAGTTGATGGCGGAGATAATATTCCCGCTGACTTTTATCAATATCCTGCTTTACCTGCGACTGGATCTTTTGGCCGAGCTTTAGTATCTGCAATTCCCGATTGATTAGGTTGTTTACTTCTTGCAGGCGTTTTTTGATATCTATAGTTTCAAGTACGAACTGTTTTTCTTCTTTTGATAAGTTAAGGCTTGAGGCGACCAGATCCGCCAATACGCCAGGCTCTTCCACTGATTTTACAAGCGCGCCTAATTCCTTTGGCAGATAAGGGGATATCTCAAGCACCTTTTTAAATAACCCCACTAAATTATTCATAAGTGCGTCTACCTCTATATCTCTTACCCCTTCGTCATATAAAGGCTGGATGCAAGCAGATAAATAGGGCTTTTGTTGAATATATTTGATGACCCTGAACCTGTTCAGTCCTTGTACAAGTATCTGAATCCCCTTCTCATCAGATTGAGCCATTCTCAAGATCGTCGCTGTAGTGCCTATTCCGTAAAGTTCATCGGTTTGGTGTGCGCCGGTTGCCTCTCTCTTTTTTGAAACAACTAGGCCTATGATACGGTCCTTACCCATAGCATCGCTTATAAGCTGCTTTGATTCCTCCTGCCAGACAAGGAGCGGCAGCACCATCCTGGGAAACAATGTCATATCAACGACTGGGAGTATAGGCAGGTTTTCAGGAAGCTTGCCGGATTCAATATATTGTTGGTCAGAGTTGCTGTGAGAAGATATTGCATCTTTGGGGTTCATCTGATTTCTCCTGAGTTAAGAGGTTCTGTTCCTTAGTAGTCCGTGCTCATATTTAATTGTTCATTGTATCTGTGTCTTGCAATACGTCTCTACTCTATTTCTGCCGTTTCCTTTTGCCATATAGAGCGCCTTATCAGATGCAGCCACCAGATCTTTAGCTTTGTCTATGGTTCCTCTGGCATAGCATGCCATTCCAATGCTAATGGTTATTTGGAACCGATTATTATCTACTATAAAGTCATATGATTCGACTGTTTTTCTCAACCGCTCTGCGATTTCCAGGGCTGCTTTGAAGTCTGCGTGCACCAGGATTATCGCGAACTCCTCTCCGCCGTAACGGGCTGGCGTGTCGCTTTCCCTAACGGCATTATTTAAGATTTTAGCAAGGGATTTTAAAATAATATCCCCTGCCTGGTGTCCATGGTTGTCGTTAAACTCCTTGAACTTATCGATATCAATCATAAGAAGAACAAGGTGGTTTTCATATCGGTCAGCCCGGTCAATCTCTCTTATGAGCTGATCCTGCAGATAACGGTGATTATATAGATTCGTCAGACCATCCTTGTTTACCAGTTCTTGCAGAAGTCTGTTTTTTTCGTTAAGCGTTTCATGTAACTCTCTTACCCGTAACTGGGTGTTTACGCGAGCGATAAGTTCCTGTGGATCAAAGGGCTTTGTGATATAATCAACTGCCCCTGAGTTTAGCCCTTTGATTTTGTCTGTGGCCTTTGTTCGTGAGGTGAGCATGATTATGGGTATATCGTCGGTACCCTTTACCCCGGTTAATTGTTTGCATACCTCAAATCCGTCTATCCCTGGCAATACGATATCAAGAAGAATAAGATCTGGTTTTTCGATAGATACTTTCTGGAGCGCTTGATATCCTGTTTCGGCATAGAATACTTTATGACCAGCTCCGGCCAGGATGTTGGATGCGAGATTTATGATCAGTTCGCTATCGTCAACAATTAGAATTTTTGCCATTTTAAGCCTTTCTGTTAACGGATTGCAGGTATTTAATGATGGCCTGTGGAATCGATTCAAGATGGATGATTTCTTGAGCCGCTTGCAATTCAATTGCTGCCTTTGGCATTCCAAAGACCATTGACGAGGTGTAGTCCTGAGTGATGGTATGAGCGCCTGCTTGTTTAAGTTTTAACATCCCCTCAGCGCCATCCCGCCCCATACCTGTCAATAGTATTGCCAAGGCTCTTTTGCCTAAAGATTCCACAGCAGAAGAAAAGAGTATATCTATCGATGGGGCGTAAATCTCGTCAGCCGACCGCTCGCTTATTGTTAAGACATATCCTGTATTGCTTTTTTTAAGGCGCATCTGTTTTCTTCCTGGCCCGATGAATACCTTGCCATGTTTAACGATATCTCCATCTCTTGCTTCCCTTACAATTAGATTTGAGCAAGAGTCGAGTCTTTTTGCAACAGAGGCGACAAAAGATGGGGGTATATGTTGGGCGATCACGATTCCACTTATGCGGGAAGGGAGGTTTTTAAGGATATATTCCACTGCCTGGATTCCGCCTGTTGATGCGCCTATGAGGATCACATGATCTTCCGGAAACGATTCATTAGAAAAGGTTTCCTCTTTTTTTTGTCCAAGAGAAGGGATGTGGATATCGGGATGCGCTGCGGCAATCTTGATTTTTTCAATGATTTCTTTTTGTAGCCGCCGAAGGCCTTCTGCGGGATTGTCCAGGGGTTTTGTCGCAATGTCAAAGGCTCCGGCAGCCAAAGCTTCTATAGCAATATCATTATTTTTTCTTGTGTATGAGCTTATCATTACAACCGGAAGCGGATGGCGCTTAAGTAGCGTTCTAAGAAAGTCTATTCCGTTCATGCCAGGCATTTCTACGTCAAGCGTAATAACATCTGGCTTGAGAACCTCGATCTTTTCATAAGCCTCAAATGGATCTGATGCAGTCCCTACTACTTCGATAGAGTCGTCAAGTGACAATATCTCGGTCAAGACATGCTGCACCACTTTAGAATCGTCGACTATAAGGACCTTTTTTCTTGCAGTCATAAGATGCCCATGATTTTATACATCAAACAAGAAAGTCCTCGTATGATCTGATCTTTTCTTTAACAGATTATTCTTGTATTTTTGTTCATTTTTTAGCGCCAAGGTCACAGATGTTTTTGGCAGCCTTTTTAATAAAACCTTGCCGGTTTCGGTAAAAAAAAATATTTTGCGCGCTGCATTTCCACCCGTGTCTTTAGACACAAGAGGGATATGTTCGAGGGATAGAAATTCCTTTGCGAACATTATGTTCTCTGAAGATAAGTCGCCGTCTTCCTTACGAAAGGCAAGAAGACTAGCGCCTCCGAAGACCTTTGCTTTCATGTTGACCCGTTCTGCTCCGTGCTTGATCATGTCGCCTATCAGGAGATCCATAGCATACATTCCATAACGTCCTATATCAGTAAATATGGGCATGTCCAAGTCTATCTTGCCTGGGAGCATAAAATGGTTCATACCGCCGATTTTGTTTTTAGAGTCAAAAATACATACGGAAATGCACGACCCTAGTATGGTGGAGATTATAACAGGCTCTTTATTGGAGTAGTATTCTCCTGGCATAAGGGTAAAAAATGGCCTTTTAAATCTCTTGCTAAAGCTTTTCAGCAAATTTTTGTCCTAGTCTATAGGGGAATAATCTTGTCCGGGTCCAGGATAATGATAAGCCTTGATTCTTTTCGGCCAAGTATTTTTATATACTCCTTTCCCCTGAGATTTTGTGAATAGAAAGGAGGTTGTAGCTCCTCAGGGCTTATTTCGACCATGTCTGGGATTGCATCGACAATAATTCCCATAATCCTGCCAGAACCCTCTATTAGTATAATAACGGCAATCTTAGAGTATTCTTTTGGCGTTAGCCCAAGCTTTTCTCTCAGATCAACCACGGGCACCATCAGCCCTCTGAGGTTTATTACCCCCTTTACAAAAGGGTCGACGTTCGGCACTCTAGTGATTTTAGAGGAGTGAACCACCCCTTTTATACTGTTAAGTTCAACAGCATATTCCTCTGAGTCGAGGGCAAAGCAGAGATACTCCTGTTTAAACATGTTCTATCAGAACTCCTCAAACCCTTCCAAGTCTGATTCTATATCTTTATTATAAGAAGCCCCGTCCCGGCTTTTTCCTTTGCGGGCAAGCTCATCCTTTAGGGATTTATGGGCAATAGCTTTTCCTCTTCTCTCTTTGCGGACAGGTACGAATATGTTTTCAGAGGAATTGTCTTCTATCTGATGCGACAAGTCCAGAACAGACTGATGAAGCAGGAATTCGCCGGTTTGTTTTTTAAGTGTTTCCGCTTTTGTCTTTAGATGTTCACTGGCTGATGCGAGTTCTTCAACAAGGGATGCGTTCTGCTCCACTACGCTTCCGATTTCGATCATTGCCTGATTAATCTGTTCGATTCCTTTTGATTCATCCTGGGTGGCTATGGATATTTCAGAGATAGCAGAAGATAGAGACAGGATATCGCTGATAATTTTTCTAAGACTATACCCGGTTTTAGTTACCAGTTGATGAGCGGTATCCACCTTGGGCATCATAGTTTCCTTGACCAGTGTCTTTATGTCCTTGCTTGCTTCATCGCTTCTTTTAGCAAGGTTTCTAACCTCATTGGCGACCACGGAAAATCCCTTTCCATGCTCTCCGGCCCTTGCCGCCTCCACCGCTGCGTTTAAGGCAAGGAGTTTTGTCTGGAACGTGATCTCGCTTACAAGGTCCATGATCTCTTCAATACGCTTGCTTGTAACAGCAACGTCAGTTACTGCGTTAATAGTGTTTTCAAGGATTACCTCTCCTTCCCGGGCTAGCGATACCACTTCTTTGGCCAGGTTGTCCGCCCGCACGGTATTGTTGGCGTTTGAATTAATGCTGGTCGAGATTTCTTGCAACGTAGCGCTCGTCTCTTCAACCGTGGCCGCCTGTTCCTCGGTCCTAAGCGCGAGGTCCTGACTTCCTGCAGCTATCTGTTGGGCGCCATTTGCCACAGTTAGCGCAGTGAGTTTTGCCTGATTGATAAGCTGGGCGATACGCAGGAACATCTCATTGGTTTTTTTAGACAATCTATCCATTTCATCGTTTCGATCCGTGAGCTTTACTTGTTGCGACAGGTCGCCTGCAGCCGCCTTGTCGAATATGGAAAGGAGTGAGCTTACCCTTTCTTCAAGATACTTTCTGTGGCGCTCCTCATTTGCCGCAGACTCTTTTAAAAGTTGTTCCGACTCCAGGTCATGGGTGATATCGCGCCATATCTCAAACCCTCCCAATATCTTTCCTGACGAGTCTTTTAGCGCTGCGGCGCTTGCCATTATGGGGGTTGTTTTTCCATAACGGTTTGTTATGTCCAATCTATATTCCTGTGTGACGTTTTTTCCTGTTTCAATACATTCTTTAAGCACACAGGATCCGTTGCACCTGTTGCTTTGGAATACCTCCCAGCATTTTTTCTTTCCTTCCACATCCTCATTTGAGTATCCGGCATATGTGGCGGCCGCACGGTTGATGTATGTAATGGTCATGGAAAGGTCGACCATGAAGAAAGGCGGCGCGATCCCCTTTCTTAAGCTATTTGCATATTCCATCTTATCCTGGATGCTTTTTGTCATTAGATTAAAGTTTTGGGCGAGTTTTCCCACGGAATCCTGGGTGTTCACTTCCACTGTGCCGAGGAAGTCGCCTTGCGCAACACGATGGGTTTGCTCAGCAAGCCTTCTGACCGGCTTGCTGACCAGGCGGGTAAGGAGGTAATTAAGCAACAATATGGCTGTTATAACACAGGCCAAGGCAAGCATAATCGAGAGGTTTCTGGATGAGGCGATAGCGAGAAGGTCTTTGCTTATGGACTGGGATACGATAAGTGACCCCAAGGTTGTCCTTGATGATCCGTGGCAGTGGTAACACGCCTCATGGTTTTTCAAAAGGATAAAAGTTGTAAGGAAATTTCCTTTATCAGTGATATTAATAAAGCCCCTTTTAGGGGAGGGCGTGCCAGAGTTTAGCGCGTTTTCAAGAGCGGTTAGCGCCTCTTGGTTTGTGATAATATCCTGAGCTTTTAATAATCTGCGCGGCCTGTCGCTTGCGTAAATCAGGGTTTGATCAGGGTCGCAAATATAGACAGAGACGTTTGGCGTGTGTATTTGTATGTTTGCTATGTGTTGCTGAACAGCCTCGTCGTTTCCCTTTTCCATCGGGTTTTCGATGAGGCTGTAAATGTTATCCGCCAGATCAAGTCCGAACAATTCAACCTTTTTAAGCAAGAGGCCTGTGTATCTGGAGATCATGATGCAGCTTACTATTCCTACAATAAGCGCTATTGTTCCTGCAATAGAAACCAATATTTTGACCTTCAGGCTTCCCTGGATCCATTTATATGTTTTTTGAATCATGTCACCTCCAATAGAAAATTAAGCTCGCCCTTCCTCGACTCGTGCGCCTTGCAAACCCCCGCTTTTTACGAAGCCATCAGTAAACAACCCAAGTTCAGATGATCCTGGTCTTTTGCAGCTAGGGCAGAGGCTTGTTCGCTTTGGGCCTCTTGCGGAAATATGGTTTTTTCCAGGCTGTAAACATCAAGAATAAGGGCTATCGCCCCTTCTTCCAAAACCGTTCCACCCGCTATTCCGGGCACCTTCTGAAAATGGGTCTCGATATTTTTAATAACCACTTGCTGTTCTTCCTCTACGTCGTCCACGTAAAGGGCAAAAGAGTGTTTTTCAGTTTTTATAACTACTGCTATTCCGACAGATTTCCGATTGTCTGTTTGCTTAACCTGCAAGAGGTTTTCAAGCCGCACCAGCGGAATATATTCTTCGCGAAAGCTTATCAGCTCTTCTTTTCCTTCCACGGTTTTAATATCGTCTTTTTTAGGCTTAATCAAGGCGGCTATTGCAGGAAACGGGATCATAAAGACTTCTTCTCCAACACAAACCCTCATTACTTTCATGATTACCAGGGTTAAGGGGAGGTTTATAATGAACGTAGCGCCTTTCCCTTTTTCAGAGATAACGGTTATGGAGCCGCCCAGCTTAGTAAGATTGTTTTTTACGACATCCAGGCCCACCCCCCGGCCGGAGATCTCATTTATTTCATCCCGACTTGAAAATCCGGGCATAAAAAGGAGATCGTATAAGTCGTTTTTTGAAGGCAGGAACCCTTTAGGTATAAGGTTGAGACGACACGCTTTGTCAAGCACCAGGTCCTCGTCGATTCCTCTGCCGTCGTCGCTTATCTCGATAAATATTCTTCCTTCCTTTTGGTATGCCAGAAACGAGACAAGGCCTTCCTCTGGCTTACCTTTGGTTATTCGTTCTTCTATCGGTTCGATCCCGTGGTCAATGCAATTTCGGATTATATGCTTTAGCGGGTCTTCAATTTTTTGCAACAAATCCTTATCCAGCTCAATCTCTGAGCCGGACATTGTGATGTTGATCGGCTTATTTTGGCTTATCGAGAGATCCCTTGCCATTCTCTGAAATCTTCCGAATACGTCGGCTAGAGGGAACATCCTTGCCTTCATTACTTGTTCCTGGGCCTCTTTTCCTATGCGTATCAGTTGTTCTAGTTTTTCAATATATTTGCCGTTACTGGACAGGTGGGATTGCTGCATATAAAAATATAGATCGTACAGTCCGATCGTCATCTCTTCCATAAGGTTTACCAGCCGGTCGAGACGCTTTGTTCTTATGCGTACTGTTGAAGTAGAGCCGCGAGGCTTTACCGTGGAAGGCTCGTCAGGTGTTTGTTGTCTGGGTTGGGCTTGTTTTTTGGTCCCATCTTGTTTTTCCTGAGCAGATACGGATTGGGCTTCCAGGCAAATTTTTATAGAAGCCATCATTTGATTAAATTCGTCAGGATTGCATTCTTGTTTTCCGCCTGAGACATTTCCCAGCATTTCTTTTAGAAAATCCGCCCCGTTTAACAGTAACGATATTAAGCTTTGATCCGGGCGCATTGTTTTTTTTCTAAGGCGTTCGAGCAGATCTTCCAT
>JAZDIE010000047.1:0-12791 GCA_043805295.1 Pseudomonadota bacterium | reverse complement strand
AATTAATCCCGGCCCGCCTGCCCAATATAAGGAAGTGCCAGCCGAATCCCTAATGCTGACCGGAGACGAAAATATCGTTGATATTAAATTTATTGTACAATACCGGATAAGAGAAGCCAAAGCCTATCTTTTTAATGTGCTTGATCCTGAGAATATGATTCGAGCTGCTTCAGAGGCGTCAATCCGTGAGATAAGCGGTAAAAACATGATTGATGAGGTGCTTACCACAGGAAAGGACAAGATACAGGAGGACACAAGGCTTCTTTTGCAGCAAATACTTGATTCTTATGACTCAGGATTAGCAGTGGAGGCCGTCCAGCTACAGGATGTTCATCCGCCCAGCCAGGTGATTGCGGCATTTAAGGATGTGGCAAGCGCAAGGGAGGATAAGGTCAAGTACATAAATGAGGCTGAAGGATACAGTAACGACGTGCTCCCGAAGGCAAAGGGCAAGGCATCCCAAATCACAAACGAGGCCGCTGCATATCGGGCTACAAAGGTAAAGCATTCCAGGGGTGATACTGCCAGATTTCTCTCAATGCTAACAGAGTATTCCAAGGCAAAGGATGTGACTGTCAAGCGGCTATATCTTGACACCATGGAAAAGATCGTTTCCAAGGCAAATAAGGTGGTATTGGAAGAGGGTATATCAAAAAACCTTTTGCCGGTTTTTCCCATGAACTTAAACAAGATAGTCTCGTTGCCAGATGAAAAAAACGAGGAAGACAAAAAAACTATTCAGTACAGGGGAGAAAACCTTAAATGAACAAGAAATTATCAGGCGTACTAATTGCCTTGTTTGTGTTGTTTATATTATCCAATATCCCGTTTTTAAATCCATGGTTTGAAGTGGATCAGGCCGAACAGGCCATTTTGGTTCGCCTGGGAAACCCTGTTGGCGGAATTAAAAATGCCGGACTTCATACCAAAATACCATTGATCGATGAGGTAATTAGGTTTGACAAAAGATTACTAGAATATGACGCTGCGCCTGCGGAGATCATGACACAGGACAAAAAGGCAGTAGTCGTGGATAATTATGCCCGATGGCGGATTGCCGATCCCCTGCTTTTTTATAAAAAAGTAAAACATGTCCAGGGCGCTCAGGCAAGGCTTGATGATATAGTATACGCACAACTCAGGGTTGAGTTAGGAAGACTTTCATTGAGCGATATTATTTCAAAGGCAAGAGGTGATGCCATGAAAAGTGTAACTGCAAAAAGCAATGCCATTGCTTCAGAATTCGGCATAGAGATTAAGGATGTGCGGATCAAGCGAGCCGACCTCCCTGCCGAAAACGAAAACGCTGTTTATGAAAGAATGCGCTCTGAGAGGGAAAGACAGGCGAAAAAATACCGGTCTGAGGGGCAGGAAGAGGCATTAAAGATACGCGCGACAGCGGATAAAGATCGCTCCATTATACTTGCTGACGCATATGAAGAGTCAGAACGCACCAAGGGTGAAGGAGATGCAGAGGCGCTTCGCATTTACGCAGAGGCTTTCGGCAAGGACATTGAGTTTTTTGAATTCCTGAAAACCCTTGAAGCTAACGAAAAAGCTCTAAGCGAAAACACAACCCTTTTTCTCTCCCCTGAAAGCGAGTTTCTAAAATACTTCAATCAATCAAAACTAGGCAAGTAATGTGAAGGGTCTGATAGCTTTGTAAAAACTTCCAGATGCAAGACGCACAAGTGTTACGCTTCGTTGACGAAGCGTAACACAGCAGACAGACTTTTTACGAAGCTATCAACTACTTGTTACGTCTCTGGTGTCTTGTCCGAGCTAGTAGTTTTTTATGCTTGTGTTTGCGCATCTTTTTTCTGCGCTTTTTGATTACGCTTCCCA
Organism: Pseudomonadota bacterium; assembly: GCA_043805295.1. Taxonomy (GTDB): domain Bacteria; phylum Desulfobacterota; class Desulfobacteria; order Desulfobacterales. The sequence continues at coordinate 10,946 of JAZDIE010000047.1, read as the reverse complement.
TAATAAATTGTTCCTTACTAAATTATGGCAGTCTTTGCCCCGCATTGAGAGCAAAACTTTGCCTTTTCGTCTATTTCAGACTTACAGTTACCACACATATCCCGCGGCGGAGCAAGCTCCATAAGCAATTGGCCTTTTTTAACAGGCGCCATTTTTTTGTCAGCCTTATAATTGGCAAAGACCAATACCCGCTTTACTATTCCATCTACAGGAGAAGCCACACCGTATTCAACCTTCATTAGCGCAAGGTTGAATACCTCTTCCCCTACCCTTACCGGATCGCCGGGTTTTTTATGCACAAGCCAGAGATCAGCGTCAAACGGAGCGCCGATATGGTATTTGTTGGATTCGTCGGCCATCTCGGTTCCACGCTCTTCCGTGACCCCCTTTTCTACCTGTATCTCCTGCACAAAAACCTCGTGATCCAGCTTATACCGTATCCTTCGCATCCCGCTTTTTGTTATCTCAGAGATGTGCATGACCTCTATGGTATGCACTTTGCCGTCTGACGCGCGGAACTCCCGTTCTACCCCAGTCTCCAGACCTTCAAACCAGATGTCATCCGGCATATTGTTTGGATCGCCGAATTTTTCAAGGTTCCTGATCAGCTTAAGCGCGTCTCCCGGATGGTTCAAGTAGTTGACTAGCTCCTCTTCGGTAGGCATTCTTCCAATATGTTGTTCAAGTTCCAGCATGGTCTCAGGCATATCCACAGGCTGAAGAGAGTCGAGAGGACTCTTTTCAGTTCGCTTGACAATTATTTCTTTCCAAGAGTTCCCAAATACCGATTGATATACCCATTCTGGAGGCCAACCGAGCGGGAGTTTGCCAAACTTGCCGAGCAAAAGATTTTTTAGCGCGTCATTTGCGTGTTTAAAAAGTATAAGCCGTTCCTTTTTTTCCTCTTCCACTAAGTCATGCTCAGGGGTTGAAGTAACCCTTTTAAGCAGGTTTATGATCCGTTGCACTTCAGCCATGCCGCCTCGATCATAAGCCTTGACTACCATCAGGTAGCCGTTGGTCCATGTAACCTGCGAACCTGGCGTGACATCGTGGTATCTGATCAGCTTTCGATAGAGTTCCAGCACCATTAGTATACTAGGCAAAAGAAAGGCATACCCCTGTTTTAAGGCATCCTCCTGACTGCTTGATGTAGCGCCGCCTGGCAGCCCGTGCAGTGTCACGTCATGATCGACCCCAAGAAATGTGGGTCTGCAATAGTTGTCATAAAGCGGCATAATTTGTTTTAATACAAATGATGTCTGCCGTACCTTATCTTTATCAAGCCGGGTCTTAAGGCCAAGCTCTCCTTCAAGATACGCCACTACAGGCATAACCGCTGTCTGGCCGTAGAACCGAACGCCTGCCCCGTCCGCAACATCAAGTATTTTAACCCCTGCCTGCGCGGCCGCGCCAAGCGTTGGCACTGCAAGCCCGTCTGTGGCGTGGCGATGATATTGAATGATTAGCTCAGGAAATTTATCCAGTATGGCTGAAACAAGCGCCTTTATGAACCGCGGCGGGCAAACGCCAGCCATGTCTTTCAGGCACAATATGATTTTTTTAGACGCCTCAAGTTTTCCGCATTCCAAAATACGGGCTGTCATGGATAGGATATCATCGATCACACCGAGATAATGCGCTACATCAAACCCCTGCGCCCAGCTAAGGCTTATAGCAGGCTCAAAAATCCGATTTTCCATTTTAAGAACTATCTCGGCAAACGGGGCCATATTTTCTATATGGTTTAAAAAATCAAAGCAGCGGATTACATGATAATGCTTAACTATCATCTCTCCGGTTCGACGCATAACCTCTTTAGATTGCGGGGCATAGCCAAGCACATTGGTTGAACGGATAAGTATCAATTTCTGTGTATAAGGCGCAAATTCGTTCCATTCAGCAGCCTCTTTCCACGGATCAGTAAGGCAGCCAAGCATTGCCACATGATAATGAGCGCCGCCGCCGTTTTCTATTGATACATACCCGCACTGATCAATAAGCGGGCCTATAAGCCGGTCTGAATAAAGACGGAACCTGTTCCCTGACTCAGATTGAGTTATATCCCGAGCTGTGGTGTTACAAAATTCAATATAATCTGAATTCCTGAGGTAATTAAGAATATTATCCCTATGATCGTTCATGTTGAACGGCTCTTTGTAGGACTTGTTTGCGCGGATCTCTTTTACAATCGACTCAACATCAACAGCCATAGGGCCAATTTTTGAATCCCCAAACTTACGGTACCTACCCATGCCAATGTAAGGATTATACCCTCTTGCCGTGATCTCTGCCATTATATGCGAGAGCCGGATATCTTCAGGGATTATCTCTTTGTAGGCCATGAGATCAGGTGTGTTGTCTATAAACTTAGTATATATCTCGCCATTCTGAAAAGCAGTATGTTTGATAACTTTTTTGTGAAATGGGATAGTAGTCTTAAGCCCTCCCACAAAATACTCGGATAGCGCACGATCCATGATTGCAAGCGTCTTTTCCCATGAAGCGCCGTGAGTCATGAGCAAAGCGCCGAGCGAGTCGTATGCCTTGGGGAACTCATACCCGCCAAACACACAGGAATCGAGTCTTACCCCTTCTCCGCCAGGGGAAAGATAGCGGGTGATCTCTCCGGCATTTGGCTTGAAATCGCTTTGCGGGTCTTCAAAGTTGATGCGGCATTGCATGGCAAATCCCCGCGGGATCAGCTTCTCAGGCTTTAGCCTAAGCTTTTCGCCAAATGCTATACAAATCATCTCCTCTACCAGATCAATCCCATAAAGGAGTTCTGATATGCCATGCTCCACTTGAAGTCTGGTGTTTGCCTCAATAAACCAAAATTTGCCTGAGTCATCTACCAGATACTCGAACGTGCCAAGTGAGTCATACATTGTATCAGCGACTATTTTGAGCGTAGCTTCTTTAAGCGCGCTCCTCAACTTTTCCGTAATCCCCTTCCATGTCGAAGGCGTGATCTCCAAAAGCTTTTGGTTTTTTCTCTGGGTCGAGCAGTCGCGTTCATGCAAGGCTACGGCGTTCCCGAATTTATCGCATATAACCTGTATTTCAAGATGCCGTACCGACGGCATAAATTTTTCCACATAAAGGTTTGGATTGCCAAAGCTCGCCTCTGCTATAGCCGAGGCCTTTTCAAAGTGGCGATCCAAATCGTCAGGGGAATTGATAATAACAATACCTCTTCCGCCGCCGCCGCCTTCGCTCTTTATCATAACAGGATAGCCTATCTCTTCAGCGAATTTTTTGGCTTGCGCAAGCGTTACTGCGCTCTCAGAACCTGGGACAATAGGCACACCCGCAGCCTTTGCAATAGCGCGCGCCGATACCTTGTTGCCAAGCTTTTCCATTGGAATTTCTGACGGCCCGATGAATATAATATTGTTATTCTTACAAAGGGATGGAAACCGGTTGTTTTCAGCAGCAAACCCCCAGCCAGGGTGGAGCGCTTTTATATTATGGCGTTTTGCAAGATCCACAATCCGTTCAATATCTAAATACCCGTCTTTTGACCGGATTGCATAAGCCTTGTCCGCCTTTGATACATGGGGCGCAGTCTTGTCTTCATCGGTCGCAAATGCCACATATATCCCGCCCATCTCCCGTATGGTGCGGCCTATCCTAAGGGCAGGAATCCCTCGATTTGCAACCCCTATGCGAAGTCCTTGTATTGGAGAGATCATGTTATAGGTATTTTTCCTTCTTGCAGTCTTATGCCGCCATTCAGGTATTTAGGCTGTAAGGTTTTGAACGGCTTGATTCATGTCTTGCGAGATGTTTCATGGCCTTCGGCCTTCAGTCTATCCATCTGGATAGACTGAATCCATGTGCAGAGCTATAGTGTATTTATAGGGGATTGTCAACCAACCCCAAACGAACAAACTCGGAGTTTAACTTTTTACAAAGCCGTCAATGTTCTTGACAATAAGAAGGGGTTCCTTGTAATACAAGCAAATGATTAAGTTAAACTATGAAAAATGTGGCGGCTTAATACCGGCTGTCGTGCAGGACGCTTCAAGTGGCGAGGTGCTTATGCTCGCCTTCATGAACGAAGAGGCATGGCTTGAGACGCTTAAAACCGGAAAGGCGACCTACTGGAGCCGCTCTCGTCAAGAGATCTGGGTTAAAGGTGGCTCATCAGGAAATATACAGTTGGTAAAAGAGATCTGCGTGGATTGCGACAGTGATACCGTGCTCTTAAAAGTTGAACAGGTCGGCGGCGCAGCATGCCATACCGGATACAGGAGCTGCTTCTACCAAAAGGTTGAAGGTGATAATCTTATAATACATGGAGAAAGGGTATTTGACCCAAAAGAGGTATATGGAAAACGAGAAAAAAAATAATGTTGTCCGGCTAGGCATCCCAAAGGGGAGTCTTCAAGAAGCCACAATTGCGCTCTTCAAGCGTTCCGGCTGGAAAATCAGCTTAACTAACCGGAGCTATTTTCCCCAGATAAACGATGACTCAATCGAGTGCGCCATCTGCAGGGCACAGGAGATGTCTAAGTACGTAGAAAACAGCACCTTAGACGCAGGGCTTACCGGAAAGGACTGGATCAAGGAAAACAGCTCAGATGTACATGTTGTGGAAGACTTGGTATACTCCAAGGTAAGCCAAAGGCCAGCCAAGTGGGTATTAGCTGTTCCTTATGATTCCAAAATCAGCAGACTGGAAGACCTTGAAGGGAAAAAGGTGGCCACAGAACTAGTGAATTTTACCAGGCAGTACTTTGAGGAGCGAGGGATCAACATCACGACCGAATTCTCGTGGGGTGCGACTGAGGCAAAGGCTGTCAACGGACTTGCAGACGCAATCGTAGAGGTCACTGAGACAGGCAGCACTATAAAGGCGCACGGCCTTAGGATAATCCATGAATTACTCCAGACAAACACCCAGCTCATTGCAAACCATAGCGCCTGGGCAATTCCATGGAAACAGGAAAAAATCAAGCAGATCGCGCTTCTTCTAAAGGGCGCTTTGCGGGGCGAAGAGCTGGTCGGACTCAAAATGAACGTCTCAAAATCCAACCTCCAGGGACTTGTGGATCTCTTGCCCAGCCTTCATGCCCCAACAGTTGCCCCGTTATATAATTCTGATTGGTTTTCAGTGGAAACCATCGTGTCTATTGAAAAGGTGCGGGACCTAATTCCTGAACTTATCAAAAAAGGCGGAGAGGGTATTATTGAATATCCGCTCAATAAGGTGATATGAAAATAGCACAATTTTTTAAGGAGCAAAAAAGCAAGACAGCTTTAGTGGTGGTCGGTCTAATTTTAATAGGAGCGCCTATCGCCTCATGTACAATGCACAAAAGCAACCTTAGCAACCTTAAAAAAATGTCAGAAGCTGAACTGCAGATGGCCGAAGCATATCGCCTTGAAGGGAGATATGCGGAAGCGCTTCAGGAATTGCTAAAGGCAAAAGACTATTATGATAAAGATCCTCTACTCTATAATAATTTAGGGTTAGTGTATATCGCCAAACATGAATATACAAAGGCGCTAGAAAGCTTTCAAAAAGCCCTGGAAATTGACCCTGAAAACGCTGAGATCGCAAATAACATGGGTGGCACGTATATTGTCTTAAAAGAATGGGATAAGGCTATCCAGTGTTTTGAAAAAGCGAGCAAAAACCTCTTATACCCGACACCGCATCGCCCGCTTACCAACTTAGGGATCGTCTGCTATGAGATGAAAGACTACCAGCGTTCTATTTCATATTTCAAGAAGGCTCTTGATGCCGTTCCGATTTTCTATGAGGGCGATAAAAATCAGATCTATAAAGGTATAGGCTGTTCTTATATAGCGATTGGAAACTATAAGGAAGCAATAAAAAATCTGGAAAAGGCCGTCAGTCTGGCGAAAACATTTGCCGTGGCTTACTATGAATTAGGCATTGCATATTCAATGTCTGACTTTCCCGACAAGGCCCTTGAATCTTTTGATAAAGCGCTGAAAATTACAAAAAACGACACATTGCGCGAGCAAGTCCAGGCAGCCATTGACCGGCTCAAACAACAACGCCATCAATAACGCTCTTCTTTGTTAATGAAAATCATATCCGCCTCATTTGTCACAAGCGCTGTTTCGCCTTCCCAGTATCCACAATCGGTTTATCCTGAGATAGCCTTTGCTGGACGCTCAAATGTCGGCAAATCCTCTCTTATTAATCGCCTGACAAATCACAAACGGCTTGCACAGACAAGCAATACCCCTGGACGCACAAGGTGTATAAACTTTTTCCTGCTCAACAACTCATTTCACTTGGTAGATCTGCCGGGTTACGGGTATGCAAAGGTTTCAGCACATGAGCAAAGCAAATGGCAGCCAATGATAGAAAACTACCTGACAGGGCGCTTAACCCTGCGGGTAATAGTAGTAGTGTTGGATATTCGCAGAACACCTTCAGATAAAGACCATCAATTGCTCTCGTGGCTTAATTTCTACAATCTACGATCTATTATTGTTTTAACCAAGTCGGATAAGGTTTCACGCTCGGCTCAAAATAAACAAAGACTTGCCATTGCTGCCGCGCTCTCACACTCACTCGACGATATCATGCTTTTTTCAGCAAGCTCAGGACAAGGAAAGGAGCTTTTGTGGAAAAGGATCGCAAATGAGCTTAAGTAAGGGAAGCAATGCGTTTGCCACGATATCAGACCTGCTAGCCATATCGCAAAATGGGAAGGTCAATTGTACAGGGATCTCCGGTTCAGCAGCGGCTTATTGTTTGAGCGAGATGCTTCTAAGGACGCAACGCACGCTTTTTGTGATAGTCCCGTCTGACAAAGACATGGAGACATTAACCTCTGATATACTTTTTTTTCTAAAAGGCCGCGACGAACTTATCCTCAAATTTCCCGCGTATGAGACAACCCCTTTTACCAGGGTGGATTACCCCTCTGCAACTGTTGCAGAACGAATTTCCACGCTTTATAAGCTTATTTCCGAAGAAATACCCCGGATTATTGTTACTACTGTAGAAGGACTTCTGCTCAGGGTTATACCTAGAAATAAGCTTGCGGCCATTCCTGAGATTATTATTGCCGGAGAAGAAATAGACAGGGATATCCTGGTTAATAGATTGATCGAAAGCGGATACAAGCGCACAACCATAGTGGAAGATCCAGGAGAGTTCAGCGTCCGCGGAGATATACTCGATCTCTTCACTCCACTTGCCACAGACCCCATTCGCGTGGAATTTTACGGCGATACTGTTGAATCGATCCGCTATTTTTCACCCGATGACCAGCGCTCCCTAAAACAACTCAATGAAGCGATTATCCTTCCTGCAAGCGAGGTCATAATCTCAACAAACGATATCAGCGGGATAGTGCAGCGCTTTAAATCTATGGCAAACCAGCTTGACGCCCCTCTTTCCAGGCTCGGGCCAATATTGAACCAGGTAAAAAACAAGGAACAGTTCCCTGGAATTAACGGTTTTTTGCCCCTTTTTTATTCAAAGCTCGACACCATTTTTGACTATCTCCCTCAAAATGTCATATCGGTCTTTTTAGATATGAACGCATGCAATGACCAGATGACTTTGCTTAAGGATATGAATCAGGAAAGATATCTGTCGGTAAAGGAAAAATATCCTTTTACGCTGCCGCCGGATACACTCTACGCTGATGCTGATAAAATAATGCTATTGCTCCTGACTTGCAAAGGGAGCGTTATGTTTCATGAATTCCTCGAAGATGAGCCGCAACAGCAAACGCATTCCACACAACCTGCCACAGAGGATATTCAATCTTTTCCAAAACATTGCCGGTTCGCAGTCGACCGGAACGAATCGATAAAAGAAAAGCTGAAAGCCTTCATGAGACGGGACGCGATCCTTGCGCCATTAGTCGAATGGCTCATGGAATGCCGTACCAAGGGTTACAATCCCACAATTGTTTGTTCTGGCCAGAAAGGGATGGAGCGCATGAACGGCCTCCTTTCACAATACGGAATAGATGTAGGGATAGAGCCTCACCGGACTGTGCGCTTGTGCAATGGTGAACTTTCTGCTGGATTTTTATGGAAAGAAGAATCTATTGCAATCATCACAGATCAGGAAATTTTCCGTTCAGAATCTTTGAGAAAAAAGGCCGCATCTCGCCCCGTATCAAGCGAGACCCAACTCTTAAGCTTTCAAAGCCTTCGTGAAGGCGACCTTATCGTACATATTGAACACGGGATAGGGCGCTATTTAGGGCTTATTAATTTAACCGTCAACGGCCACGCCGATGATTTTATTCTGATACAATACGATGGGAACGATAAACTCTATATGCCTGTTGATGCCCTCCAAAACATCCAAAAATACCTGGGCGTTGACGGCGTTGAACCGCGCCTCGACAAACTTGGCGGAAAAAATTGGGAAAAAGTTAAGGAAAAGGTCAAGGAGTCTATCCGTGAAACCGCAAAAGACCTCCTTGATCTTTATGCGTGGAGAAAGGCCCAGGCTGGATTTACCTTTTCTCAGGCTGAAGAGATATTCGAGGATTTCGAGGCTCAATTCGAGCACGAAGAGACCTCTGACCAGTCCCGTGCTATAAACGAGGTGCTGGCTGACATGGAATCATCGTCACCTATGGACCGGTTGGTATGCGGAGACGTGGGATACGGAAAGACCGAAGTAGCGATCAGGGCCGCATTTAAGGCAGTGTGCGACAGCAAGCAAGTAGCAATGCTGGTACCCACAACAGTGCTTCTGGAACAGCACCTTGAAACCTTTAAAAAACGCCTGGTCCGCTATCCTGTCAAAGTCGCAGGATTAAGCCGGTTCAGGCCAATAACCGAACAAAAACAGATACTAGCGGACACGGCTGAAGGAAAAATTGATATATTGATTGGAACGCACAGGCTTTTGCAAAAAGATACGCAATTCAAAGACCTGGGTCTTATAATCATCGACGAGGAACAGCGCTTTGGCGTAAAGCATAAAGAGGCGTTAAAAAAAATGCGCCGCACGGTCGATGTGCTCGCCCTTACCGCCACCCCTATTCCAAGAACGCTTCATATGTCTATGCTTGGAATAAGGGACTTGAGCACTATCATGACCCCGCCCGAACATCGCCATTCAATAAAAACCCATGTCTGCCGCTTTGAAGAGAGCACAATAGTGGATGCCATTACTCGTGAGTTAAGCCGGAAAGGGCAGGTGTTCTTTGTACATAACAATATAAAAAGCATTGACGCAATGGCCCGTTATATCAAAAAACTTGTGCCTCAGGCGCGCATAGGCGTTGCGCATGGCAGGCTTGACGAGCGGGAGCTGGAAAAGGCGATGCTCCAGTTTTTCAAAAAAGAAATAGACCTGCTTGTATGTACAACCATTATTGAATCAGGCTTAGATGTATCTTCCGCCAACACCATTATGATCAACCGGGCCGATAGGTTTGGTTTAGCCCAGATGTACCAGCTTCGTGGAAGGGTGGGTCGGGGAACTGATCAGGCCTATGCCTATCTTTTTATACCTGGGCACGACGCCCTTACCAAAAATGCTCAAAAGCGGCTGCGTGTGCTCATGGAGCACGATCAACTGGGCGCAGGGTTTCATATTGCCTTAAACGATCTACAGATAAGAGGGGGAGGCGCCATACTTGGGACGTCCCAGTCAGGGCATGTCGCAGCAGTAGGTTATGAGATGTATCTTCAACTTATTGAACAAGCAGTACAGGATCTAAAGGGCGAACCAATTCCCAGGGAGGTCGAACCTGAGATCATTGTTGACGTCTCAGCCTTTATCCCTGATTCTTATGTAGCGGATATTGACCAAAGGCTTTCGCTTTATAAACGCCTTTCCCGCGTATCTAGCTTAAACGATCTGGATATCCTCTATAATGAAATCGTTGATCGCTACGGACGCCTCCCTGAAGAGGCGCAGGGGCTTAAAGATAAGGTTGCGCTCAAGATATCTTCAAGGAAGTTGCGCATCAATCGTCTTGAAGCGAAAAAAAAGGAGCTGATTTTTGGATTTGACAAGGAGCATTGCGCTGACCTGCAAAAAATAGTGTCGATGATAAGAAACCATCCAGCCAAGGTGTCTATTACCGCAGAGCAACGATTAAGGGTGATATTGCCGTTTCAAGGCATGGCCGACCCTGCCCGTGCTGCAATGCAGATCATGGAAAATATCAAACAGTAAATAACAGGGTACTACAAGACCTGTTCCACAAGGCTTTCGTCTACTTCCACAGCGGCTGATTGGCCCAAGATATCTACAGTTACCACCACCCGCCCTATCCCCTGATAGCGTACGAATATTCCGACAATGCCTGTAAACGGACATGACAATCACCTTCTCCCCCTTGTGCAGGCGAGAAAGAGGGCATAGGTTTTTAAGTTTCCACCAAGCAGCACCAAAGCACCTCCGCAATTACCAGTCCAAATCCCTCATGTCAACTTAAAAACCTAACAGCGTCCATATCTTTACCCCCAGTCAACCTAAGCACTTTTTTATTGCGCCTTGCTGTTTGGTATTATTTGCCTACAGCCGGTCAATCTGAAAGACGGCTTCAGCGTCGTCTGCCCACACCTGCCGCGGTTTGTTTAAAGTTGCGCTGGTAGCGATCCCGCCGTCGCCGATTGGGTTGTCGTTAGAGGTAGGTGTATCCGGTGTTCCTGCGACTGTGGTGATAATCCCAGTTTCCATGTCGACCCGCCTGATGCAGTGATGTTCCGTATCTGCAATATAGATATATCCCTTGTTGTTTTTCCAGACCCCCATAGGCTTTTTTAGGCTCACACACGTGCCCTGATCGCCTTCGTCAGAGAATTGATAATCTTGGTTACCGTCGCCTGCTATTTCTATAGTGTTATTGTCAGAGTCTTTTATCATTTTAATTTTGTTATGATTTGTATCAGCGACATAAATGAGTCCGTTGATTTAGTCTGTCCTAAAAAACCGCCATTTTTTGTCACTACTTGCAACGCTTTTGTTC
>JAZDIE010000046.1:0-2905 GCA_043805295.1 Pseudomonadota bacterium | reverse complement strand
CTATCGCGTCGTTTGGATCAGGTTTGTTTATATCTATCGCTTTTTTAATGACTTCAATCTTGCGGGCAAGGGATCCATTATCTATGCCTGTGCCTCTCCCAGTAACATTTTCCACAGGCTCTCCAGTAATCAGAGCAGTAATAGCGCTTGAAGGAGTAGTGTTGCCAATGCCCATGTCTCCTGTCCCTATTATATCCACGCCGCCTTTTGCAGCCTCTTCTTCAAACGCCTCCATGCCATTCTCAATGGCCAAAATCGCCTCATCCCTTGACATTGCAGGGCCTTGCGCCATATTTCTGGTGCCATAATTTACTTTTTTTATATTCAGATCAGGATGCGGGTCTAAATCACAGGCCACGCCGATATCAATAACTATAACCCTTGCTCCTACATGCCTTGCCAATATATTAATGCCTGCCCCGCCTCTTATAAAGTTATAAACCATTTGAACAGTGACTTCTTTAGGGTATGCGCTTACTCCTTCTTCAGTGACGCCATGATCTCCAGCCATAGTGAATATTACTTTTTCTTTAGTCAAAGGATTTTCTTTTCCGGTAATCCCCACCACCTGCATGGCCAACTCTTCCAGCCGGCCCAGGCTCCCCTGAGGCTTGGTAAGATTGTTGAGTCTCTTTTGAGCGCTTTCCGCAAGGAAGCAGTCAACTTTTTCAATCTTATTAATTGTCTCTATTAACTTCTGCATCTTTCTTCTCCTTATCTCGTCCCTCATATCTGCCTTTTTACCGTTTTCCATGCCAGGTGCAAAGCTCCAGCCCTTCCATCCCTCCCCAAAAAAAATCCCCGGACCGAATAATATCGATCCGGGGATATCCCTTTTTTATCCTCGAAATCAGGGCAAGTCTTTAAGGCCTCGATGACTTTACCGCTTATTCAGGCAGGTCTTCTGGCTCTCGGATCTTCCTTTTGGCTTTGAGTCTTCCCAGCCTTTTAGGCCAGTGACATTTTCTACAGCCTTAGTCCCCGATTACAGCGGCGGGCCCGCCCCTGATTTTCACAGGGTTCCCTCTTAGGCTCTTAAATGAGCACCCAAATAATATGATTACCGTTAGCTAACAAAAGCTGAAAATAAAGTCAATATACTTATTAAGCCAATTTAGAAATGACAGCACACAAAAAAGATCGCTACCAAATATGTCTAATTTATTTTCTAAATCTACAAATTTGTAGGCCACACCACACCAGCCCTCTGATAAAAAATCTCTCAACATATTAATAATACACACATAAAATAATTTAGCATTAAGTGGCACCTCCCTTGCTTTGTCATTGGCTTGGTCAGTTGACTAAAACAGATGGACTTTTTACCAACCCAAAATCAGAAGGAGACAAGAAAAACATGAGCAAGCTGATTACTGCAAAAGACGTGGTCGAGATGATCAAAAAGGAAAAGATAGAGATTGTTGATTTCAGGTTCATGGACTTTCCGGGATTATGGCAGCATTTTTCAGTTCCTGCCAGGGAGGTAGATGAATCTATCTTTGATGAGGGGTTGGGCTTTGACGGTTCTAGCATTAGAGGATGGCAGGCCATAAACGAGTCGGACATGCTTGTAAAACCTCTCCCTGAAACAGCCTTTATTGACCCTTTCTTTGCCGCAAAGACACTGGTGATGATATGCAATATCTGCGACCCTATAACCGGTGAGGATTATACACGTGATCCAAGAAATATCGCGCGCAAAGCAGCGCGACATCTTCTCAGTACTGGCCTGGCCGACACGGCTTACTTTGGCCCTGAAGCGGAATTCTTTATCTTTGACAACATCCGTTTTGACCAAAACGAACACGAGGGGTATTTCCATATAGACTCTATTGAAGGCTGCTGGAATACAGGCAGAAACGAGAATCCAAACCTTGGATACAAAACCAGGTACAAGGAGGGCTATTTCCCTGTACCCCCTACTGATAGTCAGCAGGATATCAGAAGCGAGATGCTTTTAACGCTTGAAAAAATAGGAGTTTTAATTGAAGCCCAACATCATGAGGTCGCAACCGGAGGGCAGGCAGAAATCGACATGCGTTTTTGCCCGTTGGTCGAGATGGCGGACAATCTACTCAAATACAAATATGTAATAAAAAACACGGCGCGCAAATATAATAAGACTGTTACGTTCATGCCCAAACCCTTGTTTAACGACAATGGAAGCGGCATGCACGTCCATCTTTCATTATGGAAAAACGGAAAAAATCTCTTTGCAGGGGATAAATACGCGGGGTTGTCAGATATGGCAATCTACGCTATTGGAGGGATATTAAAGCACGCGCCTTCCCTCCTTGCCTTTACCAGCCCTACCACTAACAGCTACAAAAGGCTTGTCCCTGGCTTTGAGGCTCCTGTTAATCTGGCCTATTCCAGTCGGAATCGGAGCGCTGCGATCCGAATACCAATGTATTCAAACTCTCCTAAGGCAAAACGGATAGAGTTCCGATGTCCTGATCCGAGCTGCAATCCCTACCTTGCCTTTTCCGCGATTTTAATGGCTGCATTAGACGGAATATCAAACAAGATCGATCCTGGCGAGCCTATGGATAAATCCATATATGACCTTCCTGCGGAAGAGCTTGCAAAGGTGACAAAAACTCCGGGGTCGTTGCGCGAGTCGCTAAACGCCCTTGCCGCAGATCACGACTATCTTATAAAGGACAATGTCTTTACCTCTGATGTTATTGAGACATGGATATCCTATAAGATGGAAAAAGAGGTGCAAGCAATCGACCTGAGGCCACATCCTTGGGAGTTTGCATTGTACTACGACATATAAAAATACACCTTGCCTTTAGCTAGCGTCTGAACGAAAACCCCATTTTTCGTAGGTTGGGTTGAGCCTGTCCAATATTTGTTGGGTTTCGTACCTCAACCCAACCTACGAAAGACAATGACTTAT
>JAZDIE010000045.1:0-17134 GCA_043805295.1 Pseudomonadota bacterium | reverse complement strand
TTGATTCTCAGTCTTCAGCTTTTGAGCTTCTTCGACCAGCCGTTCAATAAGCTGTAATAGGGTGATCCAAGATTGAGATAATTCCTTGCTCTCAATTTCGGAAGGCTTGATATTAATCTTATGAAGTATTTCTTTAATCTCATTGAGATTCATATACCCTAATGTATACTAATTATCTCATGTTGTCGGCCCCATTATGATTATTTTTTTTAAAACTGCTTTCTTTAGCGAGATGCCAGGAAATTTGAATAGGATACGACAATTGTATCTTACGATATACACTGATTGCCCTTGCACGGATTGACCAACTGGATCTGTTGCCCAAGCTATACTCAAGCATTATTGTTCCCACGGAAGTATGGAACGAGGTAACTATTCGTGGGCAAGACCTTCCTGGAGCAATTGCAGAGACAAGGCATCTATGTACGGCGCGAATTGATTGATACAAGCCTTAAAGCCGCTGATGAGTAACACCCCAAAAGCATTGCTTATTGAATCCTTGCGGAAGTTTGAGGAGGTTGTGGAAATGATGTGGTAAGGTTTTAGTTCAAACACCTAAATAGCTACAGAAAAAGCTATCAATAAGAGACTCGCGCCACGGGAAGCTGAACTGTAAATGTAGTCCCTTCTCCTTTTCGGCTTTCAACAAGAATCTTTCCTCCGTGCTGGTTTACGATCCCGTAAGATACGCTTAATCCCACTCCGCAACGGTGCGCCCCTTTTGTGCTAAAGAAAGGATTAAATATCTTTTTGCTGATATCTCTAGGCATGCCGTGACCTGTATCATGGACAATGATCTCTACGTGTCCGCTATCGGGATCGGCAATGTCAGGGATATGCCGTGTTTTGATGGCCAGGCTCCCTCCTCTGCCTGAAAGTGCCTCCATTGCGTTGAATACAAGGTTGGTAATCACCTCCCTTATCTCAGAAGGGTGGCATGCCACTAGAGGCACTGGCAAAAGTTCGGTCACCATAGTGATTGCTTTTTTATCATTATCCTGATGCTGTTCATTCCATCTCGGTTCAGTAATGTTTATTACATCCCCTGCCAACTGCGCTACATCTACCAGCTCAAAGTCGTTTTCTGATTTGATCCGGTTAAAGTTCTGAAGTCTTTTTATTGTCTGTGCCGCATCCTGCGCTGCAAGCTCTATGTTGTGCAAGTACCTGCACAAAGTTTTGTCTCGGACTTGGGTAAGCAAAAGCTGTGTGTTGCCCATTATAGCGGTCAAGACGTTGTTGAAATCATGGGTTACGCCCGACGCCATTTCTCCTATGGCGCGAAGTTTTTCGGACTTAACAAGCTCTTCTTCCATTCGTTTTCGATCTGTGATGTCATGCGCAAATATAACAGTGGCATCCGCGCCGTCCTCGCTGAATCCTTTTACGCATACCTCTGCGATTCTTATAGTCCCATCCTTTCTTTTGAAAGAGAGGTCAGCGGCAATAGATTGCTCCTTGCATATCTGAATCTTATATCGATCCTTTTTTTCAACAAACCGCAAGGTGTCACTTCCAATAATCTCTTTTTCCTTGCGGCCAACGAGACGAAAATACGCCTCATTGGCAAAAAAGACCTTTCTGTCTCTATCTATAACAATAGCCTCAGGACATTCCTTGAATAGATTAAAATGTCTCGCCTCCGATAGCTTAAGCCTATGTCTCAGGCTCGCCTGGTCTATTGCCCTTTGCACCACTGTTTCAAGGGTGTTGGAATCAAAGGGTTTGACAATATAATCATATGCCCCTTTTCTGAGGGAATCTATTGCGCTTTGCAATGAAGCGTGTCCAGTCATTACAATGACCAAGGTGTCTGGCGAGTTGGATTTTATATAATCCATTACTACCAGGCCGTCTTCTCCAGGCATTACAAGGTCGACTATAGCAAGAGCGAAATGAGATCCTGCAAGTAATTTGATCCCTTCCAATCCATTTGAAGCTATAGACACATCATGCCCTTTGCCTTCCAGGAGAATTTTCAGACTTTCGAGAATTCTCGGCTCATCGTCAATGATAAGCATTTGTGCTTTTTCGGGTATTGTCATAAGGATTTTACTCAAACTCCGGCCATTTTTCCGGTAGAAACAACCTGAATGTAGCCCCCTTTTTTCCTTCGGTTGTTTCAAAAACAATGGCGCCCTGGAGTTCTTGTATGATATTGTAGGATATGGAAAGGCCAAGTCCTGAATGCCCTGCCCCCTTTGAACTGACAAACGGTTCAAAGAGTCTCTTTTGTATGTGCTCTGGGATGCCGGGGCCATTGTCAATTATATCTATCTCTGCATATCTGGTTTTTTGTTCAGCAGCGCGTTTTTTGAGCCTTTCGTTAAGCTGCTCTTCCATAGCCCATCCTGTCTTGATGATAAGTTTGCCCCCTTCGGGCATTGCCTCTGATGCGTTTTTTATAAAATTGATAAAGACTTGTTTTATTCTGTTACGATCAGTAACAATCGTCAGATGTCCGGCTTCTTCTCGATAATCAATCTCAATCCTGGATTGGATCAGGAGCGCCTCCCTGGAAATCTTGAGTATGTCTGATATGACTCCGTTAACGTCAACCGGCTCCAGTTTTTGAATATCTGGATGAGAGAAGTCTGCCAGATCCTGGACAATAGCGGCGACCCTGTCTATTTCTTCGTTGGTGATTTTTAGCTCTTCGCTTATGTTTGCCTTGTCAGCCACCTTCAGTTCCAGCACCTTCAAATAGTTTTTAATGATTGCAAGGGGATTATTAACCTCATGAGCGACTCTGCTTGCAAGCGATCCTGCTGCTGCAAGCCGTTCGGCCAGGACAAGCCGGTGGTGTGCATCCTTTAACGCCTTCTCGCCTACCTTAACCTTTTCTTCAAGCTTGATCGCATATTCCTTGTTCTGCTCTTCCATCACCACTTGCCCTGTGATGTCCTCAAGCAAGATCAAAAACGCCTGTTCTCCGTTTTCTTCCAATAAAGGCAATCCGCTTCCGCTTAGCCATAAATGATCCCCTGAAGGGAGCGCGTGCCTGAATCGGGGGATATTTTTCTCACTTCCCTGAAGAATAGCAGCGATTGCGTTTCTTGCCTCTGTGTCGGCGGACTTAAATATTCGAAGAAAACCGTTGGTCTCTTCCGATACTTGCCAGAAAACGTCTCTTGCCTTGTGGTTCATGTGTAAGACATTCCCTTTTGCATCGACCGACAGTATCATCACAGGCGCATAATCCACTATGGACGACTTAAGCCTTGACATGAGGTCTAGCTTTCGGTTCAGGATATCAGCTTGAATCGCAAGCGCCACATGCCCGGAGTATACGCCCAACAACTGCTGATTATCCCAAAGCGCCCTGGTCCTGGAAGCCGGGCCAGCAAGGGCCATTACGCCTATCAGTTCAGTTGAAATTTTCATTGGAACATAAATAACAGCCTCTGATGACATGGCCCTGATAAGCTGCTCGTCGAGCAAGGTAATAGTCGAGGCGCTTGCATATTGGGACGACTCAATTATGGAGTTATTTAAAAGAGAGTCCACCAGCATGCTGGTTTTAGGTTTACATGGCACCCTCATCTGACCGATAAGGCCGCTTTCCTGTGAGCCGCTAAACGACCGGCCAGTCAGAATGTTTTGACTTTTATCGTAGGTAAAAAAACCTGTGCGATCAATATCAAAAAGGAGATGAACTCCTTCTTCCGCTGTTCTTAGAATGCCATCGCCCTTAGCTCCCAACAGGCTTTGAACTGTTCCATGAAGTCTTGCAATGTCTAAGACCTTTTCGGTAAGCTTAAGCTGCTTTTCCTTGTACTGCTCAGCCGTCAATGAAAATTTTGTATCACTGAACGAGGCGATATCTATTCCAAGTGATTGAGCGGTTTGGATAGCCCGCTTCCTGGCTTCAGATACCATCTCTTCTATATCAGCAGTGGTCAATCTTAGAATGTCCCGCCCAATTTGTATGGTTTTATCTGTAGGCGCCTCGGCCTCCTGTGCCAGCAGGTTTGAGACATATACGATTTGTACCAATGGCAATGCCTGAGAGACCCTTTCAGGAGATTCATGGTGATAAAGTATTGCGTCAGACATGAAGGATTTTAAATGCCAACGCTGCACTACCCAGGCTCCTACTTCGCTATGGGTCGCTCCAAAGCGTTTCAATTCTTCGGCTGGCCATTCATTCTGTTTTCCTGACTCAAGAAGAGAGGCATAATCATTGGAGAAATTGCTACACAGAATGAGTCTGCCTATATCGTGAAGAAGCCCTGCCAGAAATGCTTCCTCGTGGGATTTATAACCTTTTTGGCGCGCAAATAGTTTGGCTATGTTGGCGCAGAGCAGACTATGCCACCAGAATAGACCTATGTTTAAAACCGAGTTTTCTTGAATCGACTTGAATACGTTGTAAACAGATGAGCTTAGGCTAATGTTTTTAACAGCGGCAAATCCGAGAAGGGGAAGCGTTTGAGCCAGACTTGTAACCTCATAGGGGAGACCATAGTAGGCCGAGTTCACCAATTCCATAACCTTAGCGCTTAGCGCAGGGTCTTTTTCGATTATAAGGGCAAGGTCTTTGAAAGAAGTATCTTCCCGTTGGCAGGCGTCAAGTAATTCCAGCAATATGTGAGGGAGGGAGGGGAGTTTTTTAAAGGCTTCAAGCTTTTCAAAGATAGGGCGTTGTTTCATATTAAATTTTTAGCCTTCCTTGATCTCGTTCTAAATAGAACATTAAGAGATGCAAGCTCAACAAATATTGAATTTTATCATCAGGCATAGAAAATATCAATATTTTTCATGGCAAATCAACAGCGGCGGACAACTCCTTAGAACGTCTGGCTGCGGCCTTTACAGCGTTTCCGATAATTTTTTTAAACTCGTGCGAGTCAAGCAGAGTGCATGCAGCCTCTGTTGTGCCGCCTGGAGATGTGACCTTTTTTCTAAGCCCCTCGGCCTGCTCTCCTGTTTTTTCAAGCAAGGACATAGCCCCCTTTATTGTTTCGGTGACAAGCAATAAAGAATCTGATTCCATAAGTCCGATAGATATGCCGGCGTCAACCAGAGCCTCTACAAAGTAAAACAGATATGCCGGTCCTGATCCACTAACCGCAGTCACTGAATCCATTTGTGTTTCGTTAAAAAAAACAACTTTACCGACCCCTTCCAGCATCTGTCTGATGTCGGCAAGGTCTTGCTCTGTTGCATGCGCATTTCCTGCCAGCCCTGTTATGCCTGCCTGCACCAGAGCCGGGGTGTTAGGCATGGCGCGTATAATAGGAAGCCGCTCCAGTTGCGCAGGCTCAATAGCAGAGTATAGATACCCCTCAATCCTGCTTAGTGAAATACCAGCGGCAATAGAAACAATTATTTTTTTTTCAGTAATCAGACTGCTGATTATAGCTGAAATCTCCGAAAGAAGGCTGTTCATCTGCTGCGGTTTTACTGCAAGAAAAACTGTGCGGCATTCTGCGATTACCCGGCTATTTTCGTTAGTTGTCTCTATGCTATAGCGCTCTTCCATATACCTGCGCCTTTTATCACTAACGTCGCTTGCAATAATTTGGTTTTTTTTTGATACGCCGGATATTATCATGCCATTTATCATGGCCTCTGCCATATTGCCTGCCCCAATAAAACCGATTTTACGTTCAAGGACTGTCATGCCTTTCCCCTTTCCACTATAAGGTCTTCCATGATAGCGTCATGAAAGACCGGACGAAACTCTTTTATTTTGTTGTTATCCCTGGTCAGGTGAACTCTATTGGTCAAGAGAATTACAATGATTGAACGGGGTAAGTCAATCCAAAACGAGGCGCCGGTAAATCCTAAATGTCCTACTGTATCCTGTGAAAAATATTTGCCAAGTAAAGTGGACCCCTAAGTCAAGACAAAAATCCACTGAGTTTAAGCTGCACATTCAACTTCAATTGCAGATGGACGGCGCTGCCCCTGTTTAGCCTTTGCTGTTATTTCTGATCTTGACTCCAAAGTGGAGGAACCCACTGTGGAGCGTAGCGGAACAGAAGTTTCCTCCACTTCGCGTGGGTACTTATCCACAATCATCGCACCGCCGCCCATCGCGGTTCGATACACGACATCCGGCGTCTTTTGCCCCAACGACTGGTGCGAACGCTCGCCGTTATAAAAAGTGAACTACTCGGCCAGACCAACTTCCTATCCATACCGTTTGATCAAGACCCATACAATCATATATATGATGATGAGAAAAACCACCCTACAGAAACCCTTGCAGAAGTTCATCTCCTGATCAGATGGTTGCCGGAATGTGCTGTATTGTATGCCCATTGGTAAAAGAAGCAGTATCCTGTTAAAACCGGGGATGTATGTCAACCAGTACATGCCGATGAACATAACCAAGACGAACAAGCCATTTTCAGCTTTCCCTTTGGCAAGCGAGTCGCTTTGGATTATATCTGAAGTCAGAAAAATCCATAGGCTGATAAAAATAGCCGGCAAGAGAGGCCAAAGCCAACCCTTGGAGAATATTATACTGATAAACGATTTGCTTTTCTCTCCTTCAGTCTCTGTATGACCAATATCTGCTGGGGCTTGTTGATTCTGAAAAGACTTGTCACTTAAAAAGGATTTGCGTTTATGATGATAAAATGGGATGCTGACTTCAAATCCAACGATCCAAATGACAAGCAAAATCAAGCCGTATCCACTGATGCTATACAGCAATCGCGCTGCCATTTTTGACTTGCGGAGTATCTTTACATCATCTACGTATATTATTTCGCAAGCCCCTGCGCCGCTATCTGTCCTTATAACGCTTGTCGCAAAACTATTATAGCTAGAACCACTTCTGTGTTTGTTTTGATCCACTTTTACATAGACATTAACAAGTTTCCCTTTAATCTGAACCTGGTCTCCCCTTGCAATGCCATGCAGCTTTTTTCTCATTTTCTCATTATTGACAATAAGATGGTTGTTTGATAATTCAGACCACGAAAAATCAACATCGCCATATACATGACAGCGGCAGAAACGGCTGTCCTGTGAAAAATCGAGCAGCTTGCTCTGATAAGTCTTGTTGGCCACATTGCTTCCCCATATTAGGCATAAATCCATAGGAAACACGCTTGTCGCAGGATCCATGCTGCCCCAGTCATAGGCCATTCTGCTGACAACCAGCCCGCTTATCTGATATTGATAAAGAGGGGTAAGTTCGTATTGATAGTACTCTTTTGTGAATTGAATCTTATGGCTGTTGGTGATTTCATCCTGGATCGGCTGAGCAAGAACCTCTGGATCAATTTCAATAACGTCACGGTAGTTGTCCTTTAAAAAAAAGGTCAGCCCAAAGATCAAGAGTAAAACGACAAACAAAGCCTTGTTTGTTTTTCTGATGAATTTCGCTGATGTTTCTGATACTGGATATGATTCTGTTTCTATATGACCAATATTTGTAGTCGTCTGACTCCTTTTAATAAACTTGTCAATAACGACAAGACACTTAGGGCATTCCTCAAATGCCTCATCAGAGAAGTAACTGCATTTAGGACATTTGTTGGCATAAGGCATGTTTGCTTCCTCAAATCTGAGTTCCAGAAGGAATAGCGAGCGCTCTCAAATAGTATCGGATCAGAATAGGTTGCGCTTGATGCCCAATAATATATAGCCATTACGTCTTTTTTTGATGGATCAACACTGGATAAACACTGGATAGGAAACCGAGCCATAGTAGGAGGGAATTGTTTAAAGATATAATCATATACTGATGACTTTATCGGCAAGCTGCATGGCAGTGACGATATCGAGCATATTGGTCGCTTCTCCAACCTGTTTTCTTTCAAGGAGATTAAAATGATTCAAGCAGGTGCCGCATACAAGTATTGTAATTCCCTCTTTCTCATAAGCCTTAAGATCATCAATCACTTCAGAACCGTCGATTGTTAGTTTTACGCCATTGTTCACAAATACCAGACGCCACAGGTCTGCCCCCATTTCTTTTAGGGTGCGCAAGAAATTAACTATGAGCTTTTTGCCCAGTTCATCGTCTCCAAAACCCATCCTGTCTGTTGCGCAGACAACCATGATCTTTTTTGAGTCTGACTCCTGCAATGAGTATGAAGATGATTGCTCGATCTGCTGCAAATCACACGTGCCCATTATTAGGTAATCAGCGCCATCTTGTCCAAGCTCTGTCTTAAATCCACGCGACTCAAGGAATCTTTTGACGTTCTGCTGGGATGCTGTATTGTCAACAATCACCTTGATACTTTTCGGCTTTTTTTCATCAATAGCGGCCTTGGTCTGAAGCACGGGACCAGGGCAACTCAATCCTCTGACATCAATTTCTTTCATGTGTCTTCTCCTCTTATACTAATCGGCAAATGGGCATGACAGCTTGCTTGCGTGATACTCATGTCTTTTACCGCAAAATGGGCATGGATCGTTTAAGACTACTTTTGCATCCAGTGTCTTATTCCCTTTCTCATCCGTTTTAATTCCATAGTTTTCCGTGATCTCAAAATTTTTGCTATTAAATGCCTTGCCTGTTTCAGAACATATGAATATAAATTCCATATTTATCTCACTTGATTTATGCAGTTTCCCTAGCCAGCAACGCAGCGCCAAAAGCTCCGACGCATTGCGGATCTTCTGGGACAAGAATATTGCGCCCCAATTTTTCCGCAAGCAAATCTCGAATACACTGATTTTTTGCAACACCTCCGGTAAACACAATATCCCCATCTGAGGAAACCCTTTTGACCATAGCTGAGGCTCTACTGACAACACTGGCATGCAATCCCCTTGCTATATCACTGCGGTTTTGGCCTTTGGCAATCAAAGAGGTTACCTCAGATTCAGCAAACACAGTGCACATGCTAGATATAGCAAGCTCCTTTTTAGCCATAAGCGCTTCCTTGCCAAAAAATTCGATATCATAGCCCAATGCACACGCCATAATTTCTAAAAACTTGCCAGTCCCAGCCGCACACCGGTCGTTCATCTCAAACTTTTTTATCTTGCCGTTTTCAAATAAAGCAATAGCCTTGCTATCCTGGCCGCCTATATCAAGCACGACCTGAGCTTTGGGGAATAATGCCCTGGCGCCCCGTGCATGAGCCTTTATTTCAGTAACCGTCAATGCCTCAAAAAAAATCTCAAACAAATTCCGGCCATAGCCAGTGGCTATAATACGATCATAGTTTGCTGCGCTTATAAGCTTCTTAGCCTCTGCTATAGGATCAAAACCTGTGTCTGCCTTAAGGTTGAGAAGTATTCCTCCGCCTTTATCAACCACTACCAGCTTAATGGCGCGCGAGCCAATGTCAATGCCCGCATAATTCATCTCTGTCTGCGATCCTTCTACCTGAGTTGCTCGATAAAGGCCTCAATCCGTGTCGTCAATTGTCCTGAATCCTCCTTGCTGTAATCGGTTTCAATTCGTAGACAAGGAATCCCCTTGTTTTCCAAAGCCTTTTCAATACGCATCGATTCCATAAGATAGGGTTGACAAAACTGCAAGCCATAGTGAATAACGCCATCCGCCTTGTATTCTGAGACCATTTGCTGAATATGTTCCAAACGTTCCGGATTGGGTGTAAATATGGCGCAGTCCACTTTGAAATAACGATCAACAATGGCCTGCATCATTTCTTCAACCGTTTTGCCTGATTCATCTGTCAGGTTTCGCGCGCCGCGTTCTCCCACGCAAGACTCTTCTCCCACAATAACTGCTCCTGAGGTTTCAACGATAACAGGAAGCTTCCAGTTCGGAACAGCCTGAGGGCAGCCAGATAAAATAATACGTGGCGTTTTTTGGGGAAAAACACCGAGATTTTCCGCAATGCGCTTTTCCAATTCATCGCATATCTTATTCACAGAATCCGTAAACCTGGCAGGGTTGTCGTAAAAGAAAACCTGGTTTGCCAAAAGCGCATCCATACCAGATATAGGCGCAGGGTCGGCTTTGCGCAGCGACGAAAGTCTATGGAGAGCAGCTCGTTTGGAATTTACAATCTTTATCGCATCCTTCAATGATTCAGAAGTGATAGAAAAGCCTGTAAGTTTTTCAACTGCTCTTTTAAAAGAAGAAAACTCTGTCCTTAAAAGCTCTTTCCCCTGCTCAGACTTTACTTGCGGTAAATCCATTATATAAAGATTTTTAACCAGGTCTTTTAGGGATTCGTATCCTTTTTTCTTCCCGTCACAGGTATTTTCTCCTACAACCATATCCACACTTTCCAGATAAGGGCAGACTTTGCCGAGTTTAAATCCAAACGATGATTTAATCAGGGCGCATGTATTGCGCGGCAATAGTCTTTCCACCTCTTCCATTGCGAAATCAGCCCCTGAGCAAAGGCCCACCAGTGTAGCATTGCCGGCCAGCGCTATTTCTTCTGGCACAAAAACACAATATGATCCAATGATCTTACGGCCTGTTTGTTTTTCATCCAAAAGTTCCTTGATTCTCAGGCCGTGCACCTCACTCATTACAAAGTCGAAATACTTCATGCCTTCGGGACGATTCTGCTGCGTTAAATATATCCCCTGATATGCCTTTCCTAAAACATCAAGCAGTGCGTCATGCGCCTTTAAATCAAGCCCCAAACCTTCCCACATATAACGGTACTTTTCGCTCATTGTTTCCTCCTTACATTTTTTTTGATCTGGCCTTACACTCTGGACATTCATCAAGATCTATGTCTTGTCTTACATCTTCTTGCTTAAGCAAAACCTCCTTAATTATATCCTTTACTACAAGGCGATATTTGCCTGGTAGCAGTTTGGAAAATCGATACCTGCCCATTACATCAGTCTCGGTCTTGTCTAAAAGAGAGTTAGTTTCTGAGCTAAACAACAAAACCTGCTCTGAAGCTGCCGGTTCAGATAGTGATACGCCTACCACGCCCCATATATCATGACTTATGCCCTGACTAGCCTGGGATTGAGCGCGCGAAATCTGGGCAGCGCAGACAAGCAGCATAAAACAAGACGCCATCGACAGCATGATATGCTTCACCGTTAAACCCTCCATTTTATATATTTCCTCCCCTTGGCGGGAAGAGGTTAAGGAGAGAGGCAAATAACATACGGAGGAAACACGATTACTTATAACTCTATCCCCAACCTCCCCCCGTCAAGGGGAGGAAATATTTGTTTAGAACATGGTTACTGTAACCTGTGCTCCATATGTCTGCCGCTGCATTGGAAAACCATAGACTTCCTCGTATTCGTTTCCAAACAAGTTGTTTACATATATAAGAAGTTTTGTGTTTTTAGACAGCGTTTGCTCCATTCCCACGTCTGTAGTTGTATAACTATCCATTAAACCAGAACCCTCTCCCCCCCTATCTCCCACATATCTATAATCTGTCGTAAGAAGCGTATTTTCAAACAAATTATACCTTGCTCCTATCTTGGCTTTGTGCTCAGGAGGAAGATTGAGCCAGAAAAGTACCGGCCATTCTTCTGTCTCTGAATAACCAGTATGCCGGTAAGTATAGTTTCCATATAGGCCAAGGTCTTTTGCTATGTTGGCGTTAAATTCAAACTCTACCCCGGAATAACTCACATCTTTCAAGTTGTAGGCATAGTAGGAAGAATAGTAATTCTTAGGACTATCTACGGCCCTAAAATGTTCGATATCAATATAGTAAAGTCCAAACCTCGTATCTATGCTATCTCCAATCTGTTGATGAACGCCAAGGTCATAGTGCCAGCTTGTTTCATGCTGAAGCTCTTCTGTTTGCACATTGGTGGACATCGCCCATACAGGCCGGTCGCAGCATCCTGGAAGATGAAATTCCCTGTTAATAGAAACATAGGGCTTTGTCTTTGGAGATAAAGAATATCCCAACGTCCATTTGGGGAGCCAGAATTCATCATGCAAAAGAAATCGGCTAGGTGGAGTAGCCATTGGATATGTCCATTCGCGGATCTTGATATATCGGAGGCCTGTGTTCATGGAAAGCTTGTCTGTTATAGACCACGCGTCGTCAAAGTATCCGGCATTCACGCGCCAGAGGTCATCGACATCTCCGGTCTCCATTGTCCTGTAGTCATGCCCCAGAGTTAAGGCGTTTTCAGCAAACACGTTAAAGCGATACTGGGTAGTGAGTCCGAGCTGGTCTTCTTCGCGCCTCATCCCTGTGCTTTCTGTTTGCGTTAGTTTGCCTCCGCTCAGGATATAATAGTAGCTGCTTTCCTCTCCGCTGGTTCTGAAAAAATGGAGTTTCAGGTTGCTATCGTTGATTGGTTGATCGTAGATAAGATCGTAGTGCCCTGTTACTTTGTGCTTTTCGTTTTTTCCGCCCGGATATGATACGGATCGGAATTTATGAAGGTTCTCCGCATCATCCCGCACTGTTGGATAGTCAGGATCCCAGTCAGAGCGTGACGGATCGTTTACTACTGCATACCCCTGATCAAGATCAGATTGCTTGACCGAGGCTACAAGTTGCCCATCAGAAGGAAAGGTATACGTAAGGCGGGCTGAAGAATCATTTGACCTCCAGTCATTATTCCGCAGGTAACCATCTGACTCCTGATGCCCTATGTTGAGAAAGTAGGTAAGATCGCCTATCCCTCCGTCCAGGGTGGCTCGCTCGCCCTGTGTATTATTGCTTGCATAGTCAACCTGAACCTTTGTCTTGGGCGCCAGGGTCTCGCGCTTTGTCCCTTTCTTGGTAATAAGGTTAATAACGCCCCCTTGCGCGTTTTCATAGAGCGCGGAAGCGCCCGCCCTGATGACTTCTATTTTTTCAATATCAGCGGAAACAAGGCTTGACCAATCAACAAAAGTATCCGCGCCGGCTGTCGGAGAGGTAATTGGTCTGCCATCCAAAGCAACCACAAACCTGCTGTCATCAAAACCTCGCATCATAACAACCTGCTGCGGGTCTGGCACGGCTGA
Source organism: Pseudomonadota bacterium (assembly GCA_043805295.1). Classification (GTDB taxonomy): domain Bacteria; phylum Desulfobacterota; class Desulfobacteria; order Desulfobacterales. The sequence continues at coordinate 4,284 of JAZDIE010000045.1, read as the reverse complement.
AGTTCTCATTACATCGATCCCCCCAAGATGAGAGAGAATATCCTCGACCCGTTCGACCCGTCCGCTTGCAATAAATTTGTCAACATCTATGATCGTGCGTGTCGGAGTAATGGTTACGGCATCTCCGTAAAATGAGGAAACAAACATGTCATCAAGTTTTATGGTTTTTGCGGATTCTGCCAAAACAAGGTATGGAATCATAAAAACAATCAGCGCAATCGCTGGGATTAGAATGCGGTTCTTTCTTATCATTAAACACTCCTTTTTGTTTTACATAAGGCATATTTTCCATCTATGCGAGTTTACGCGCATCAATCTTTTGATGGAAGATAGCTATAGTCTATAAACTTATCGACAGGGACAAGTTCCTTTAGATATCCTTGCTTTATCATGAGCGCCTGCTGTTTGTAGATTTGCTTTTCAGGCTCTCTGCCGTTTGAAAAATAGCGGATTGCTGCCTTCATGGCGACCGGCAGCTCAACATTGCTGTATTTCGGTATCCATTTTCTTGCCTTTTGTTCGTTTGTTTTAATATAGGCAAAGGCATTGACAAGACCTCTTAAAAAAGCCTTTACTGTTTCAGGGTTCTCTTTCAGAAGCTTGTCTGTAAAAAATAATCCGCTGAAGATAAATCCAGGGATTGCGTCATTGAAAGAGATCAACAACTTACTCGCACCATGCGCTTCCAGCATGGTCGCTGTAGGGTCTCAGGCGATAATGACATCCACTCCTTTTGAGCGAAGCGCTGCCTCGTGCTTCATGGCGTCATCCAGCTTTATCCCCTTGATAGCCTGGACATCGCCAAGGGTCATTCCAGCTATGGTCAGCACCTGATCAAGAAATGTGGCTGTGACAATATCCCCACTTGTGGCAATTCGTTTTCCTTTTAGCTCTTGTATTGATTTTATTCCGGCGCTGGGATCTGCATGTAATCCGCATCTGGTTCCTTTATGCGCTCGTCCCATCCAAGCCACAATTTTAAATGGAATGTCTCTAAATGCAGCATGACATGCGGATGGGAGACTCAGCAGGCCGGCCTGAATGTCTCCGTGCAATGCTGCTGCTATTATATTTGTCTCTCCAGCCAAATGAACCAGCTCTACATTGAGACCCTCTTTTACCCAAAAGCCTTCTTCAAGCCCGACGTATAACGGCAGGTCGTCAATGCTTCTTCCATATGTAACCTTTATGATTTGATCAGGGCTGTTTTTTGCAATTGCCACTGCCGCCAGCGCAACCATAGCAATCACGGTTAAGGAGCCTGCTATAATTCTTCGTATGTTAGTCATTATTTTCTCCTTTATTAAGACACTATCTATGGCCTGCCGCTCTGAAGTGATGTCTCAACATGCCAACATAAAACTTTAGCCTCTATTTTCCTGGCAATTCTGTCCAGCGCAAATCCCATCAATGAAATCACTATTATTCCGGCAAACATTCTCTCGGTAGCAAAAGTCCTTTGCGCATCTATTACAAGGAATCCGATGCCGGAATCCGCCGCAAGCATTTCGACTCCCACTATGGCAAGCATTGACATGGCTGTTGAAATGCGCAACCCTGTCACGATCATGGGAAAAGCCGCAGGGATCAAGACCTTGATCCAAAGCTGTATTTCACGCGCCCCCAAAGATTTTGCTGCTTGAATGAGCCGAATATCCACACCCTTGATCCCTGCAATGGTATTGAGCACAACAGGGAAAAAGCAGGCCTTAAAAATAATGGCTATCTTTGATACATTCCCTATGCCAAACCATAAAAACAAGACCGGAATAAGAGCAAAGGTTGAAATCGGACGTATCAGCTCAATCAGCGGATCAGCGATATTTTCAACTACCCGCGACCATGCGATAAGCAGCCCCATGCCTACTCCCGCAATTGCCGCAATCAAATATCCTCCGGCAGCGCGCAGAATGCTGATTCCCATATGGGGGAATATCTCTCCTGATGCAGTCATATGATAGAGTTCTTTAAATATTGAGCTTGGCTTAGGAAAAAAGAACGGATCAACTAGTCCGCTGCGGCCCGCCAACTCGCATACAATAAGCAATACAAGCGGGGAGAGCGCCTTTTTATAGGGCATGGCAGCCCTCTTTATACAGGCTCACATTCTTCCCAAACAAGCGCCTTGATCCGACGCTTGTAGTCAACAAACTCTGGCGACATAAACACGTCTCGTGTGCGTGGTCTGGGAATAGCTATAGGCACTATTGCCATGATTTTTCCTGGCCGTTTTGTCATAACAATTACCCTGTCAGCAAGATAGATTGCCTCTTCAATACTGTGCGTTACAAAAAGGACTGTGCGTCTTGTTTCCTGCCATATTCTGAGAAGCTCGATCTGCATAAGTTCACGCATAAGCGCGTCCAGCGCCCCAAAAGGTTCGTCCATTAAAAGCACCCTGGGTTCATTGGCAAGCGCCCTTGCAATGGCTACACGCTGTTTCATCCCTCCGCTCAATTCATGTGGATAACGGTTTTCAAACCCATTCAGGCCCACCAGACGGATATAACGGCTAACGATTAATTCCTGTTCCTTCAGTGATGCCCCTTTTATTTCAGGGCCAAAGGCGATATTTTTCCAGACCGTCCGCCATGGGAATAGCGCATAGTCCTGAAAGACCAGGGCGCAGGCTGGTTCAGAGCCTGCGGGTTTTCCATTTACACAAAGACTGCCGGATGTAACAGACTCAAGACCAGAAACCAAAAGCAAAAATGTGCTCTTTCCGCAACCGCTGGGACCAATGAGTGTGACAAACTCTTCTTCCTCGATATCAAGCGAGAAACCATCAAGCGCTATGATCTCTTCTTTTTTGCGTCTGGGCGCATAAACCTTCTTAACATTGCGAGATTCGATGATCGGCATTCTGCTTTCTCAATGTTATCTGTTCTAAAAAGCCTTCCACACGCACCCTTAACGTGCCTATGTCTGACTGAGAATAATCTGTTACTACATGAAGAAAAGGAAGGCCGTGTTTTTGTTTGACAAGCTCTCCTACCCGATAGGATTCAATGTTAAAGGTGTGACAGAACTGCCATGTCAGGTCAATTACTCCATCTATCTGAAATTCGGTTATCAGACGATCAATGTCTTTAAACCGCCGCGTATTAGGTGTCATGCAAGAACAAGTAACCCTCAAATACCGCTCGGCAATAGCAGTAAGCGGGTCTTTTGTTTCATCGACTGGATCTTCAAGTCGCGTTATGCCTCCACAACCTTCCTGACATACGATCACACCGCCGCACTCTTCAACCAGCCGCAACACCTTGTCACAACCAAGGCTGTTGCCAAGTCCTGTCCAGAGAATACGCGGCCTGTCCGGAGTGCAGGCGTATTCCTTTGCTTGTATTCTGCGTTGTAACTCGGCTAGTACTGATTCCAGTTTTGAGACATATTCTTTTCTGTCTATACAGTAGGAAAACATTGTAGAAATAGCTATTATATCCAGTCCCATAATCGGAGATGGATTATGCATGCGGCATCTGTCAATCTCAACAAGTAAAGAGCGTTCTTTATTGACCTGCCTGATTGCGCTAAGAAGGGAGTCATCAGTAATACGGCGCTCCAGTTGGTTTTCGAGAAATACCTTCAATTTTCTTGTCTCAGCAATCCAGTGTTGAAGGGCTGCTTCTTCTTCTGGCTTATGCGGAAGGTCCATAATATGCATCGGTTTTTCCCTTGCAAGAAGCTCATACATCTTTTTTCTGCCGTCACAGGTGGTCTCTCCCACCACACAATCAGCGAGCGGGAAGAGAGGGCAGGTATTGCCTATTGCCCTTCCATATGTCGCCTTAACCATAGGGCATTGATCAGAAGGGAGCACACGCTCTGCTGCTGCAATAGGTTCTTCGGTGGTGCCGCACAGCCCTACAGGGATGGCGTCTGCGGCCAGCGCTAGCTCAATCGGAAAGTAGGAGCACATCAGCCCTACGACCTTTTTCCCCGCGTCCTTTGCCATTTCCAATTGGTCGGCAAACGTTGTCCTTATTTCTCCGATCTTTTTTTTTGTCTTGAGTTCCATAATAATATTCACCTCTTGTTTTGATGTTGTTCCCACGCCAACACGGCAGCGCCGAGTGCGCCAAGGATTTGAGGGTCAATATTCAGCGGCTCAAACCGGACGCCCAGGATATCCTCTAAGCTGGTTCTTACCCCTATATTTTTCGCCACACCGCCGGAAAAAACCGTTTTTCCATAAACGCCAAGCCGTTGCGCCATAGCAGCCACCCTCATAGCAACGGCACGGTGAAGCCCTGCGACGATATCGAGTTTTTCTGAACCTGAAGC
>JAZDIE010000044.1:0-4620 GCA_043805295.1 Pseudomonadota bacterium | reverse complement strand
ATTGAGGCAAAGGTAGGCGGGCTTTTTGAGAGGGTAGTGTAGATGACTTCATAAAAAGTCCATCTGCTGCGTTGCGCTTCGTCGTGGAAGGACTCGACGTACAGGAAGTACGCCCTCGTCCTTCCCCAACTCGTGTGCCTTGCATCTGAAACTTTTTATGAAGTCATCGAAAAGTGAACCGCAACAGCGAGCGAATAAAAAAATGATCGAAATATTTGAACCAGAAATTGTTGTTTTTTGTTGTAACTATTGCTCATATGCCGCAGCAGATTTGGCTGGTTCCATAAGGATGAATTATCCGCCAAACGTAAAGATCGTTCACGTGCCTTGTTCCGGACGTGTAGACCCAGAGCATCTGCTTCACGCGCTTGAAGATGGCGCGGATGGAGTCGTGGTGACTGGATGTATGGAAGGCGACTGTCATTTTATTACAGGCAACTATAAAGCAAAGAAAAGAGTCGCCCATATTAGAAAGTTACTGGAAGATATAGGGCTTGAGCCTGAACGCGTGCAGATGTTTAATATATCTGCTTCTGACGCGCCTGATTTTGCTGAGATGGCAAAGAGCGTGACAGAGCAAATTCGGGCGCTGGGGCCAAGTCCTATTAAAAAATAGTTAGCGTCTATCCAAAAATTAGATAGATTTTTTCAAGATCAAGGGAAGCGAAAACTTTAATATGAACAGGACTGATCTCCAAGCCTTAGTGGATATCAGGGTCAAGGAAGCAAAAATACTCCTCGACAACGAATGCTATGAAGGCGCATATTATTTGTTGGGCTATGCATTGGAATGCGCAATTAAAGCCTGTATTGCCAAACAGGTAAGAGAGCACGATTTTCCGGACAAGCAGCTTGCTAATGCAAGTCACACGCATAAGTTGGGGGATCTTATGGGCGTGGCAGGGATGAAACAGAAGTTACAGGAGAAGGAAAAGATTGATGGAGACTTTAGGCTGAACTGGGCTGTGGCAAAAAGGTGGTCTGAAGATGCCAGATACGAACACAAGACTGAGGTAACAATGGCAAAAGATTTTTTTGAAGCAATTACAAACGATAGAGCAGGAATCTTAATATGGCTAAAGAGTTGGTGGTAAGAGAAGTTCTATCAGAGCAGATGATAGATGCCGGGACAAAACTTGTTGAACGGCTTGATCAATCACAGTCGAATGTTCAGGCAGCATTCTGGTTGTTTTCGCCTGACGAAAAAATATGGGAAATGATGGTTGTTTCACCTTTGGTTAAGACTGATGGTCCCAAAAGTTTTTATAAGCGTGTTTTGGAAGCTAACAACAAAGCCGATGAATCCGAATCAGTTATTTCACTCAATGATATAGGGGTCTCAGATATGTCGAATCCCCTGGTCAGCTTGCTTAGAATCGCTGTATCTACTGGAGATGGGATCTCAGGCATTAGGTTTTCAAGAAACACAATAAATGGGACTTTTATTGAAGATTCGTATATTTACAGAATCAATGCCAGCGCATAATAATCGATTGAACGGAATAATGAGCTTTTTGCGAAGCCATCTCTAAAGCAAGAGGAGTTTTTATATGATCGTTGGACAACAAAAACCTATTGCCGAGCTTCTTTCAATGCTTGAAGGCTGTAACAAGATTCTGCTTGTAGGGTGCAAGGGGTGCGTTACTATATGTAACGCAGGAGGCTCAAAAGAAGTCGCTATCTTGGCGTCAGTGCTTAGGATTGCGCGCAAGAAGCAAGGCAAGCCTATTCAAGTCGATGAGCTTACCCTCGACCGCCAGTGCGAGCCGGAGTTTATTGAGCAACTCCATGAACCGATCACAGCGAATCAGTATGATGCTGTTATGTCAATTGCTTGCAGCATAGGCCCTCAGTATATTGCAGCGACATTTGATACTATGCTGGTTTTCCCTGGTCTTAATACGAACTTTTTGGGGGGGACAGCAGAACACGGCATATGGAAAGAATACTGCGCTGCATGCGGCAACTGTATTCTTGACAAGACCGGAGGACTTTGCCCTATTGCCAGATGCTCCAAGCGTTTGCTCAATGGGCCTTGCGGCGGTTCTCAAAATGGGAAATGTGAAATATCTTCTGATATTGATTGCGTGTGGCATCTGATATATGAACGCCTGAAAAAACTAAACCGGCTGGATAAGATTAAGGAGATATTTCCAGCAAAAAACTGGTCCAGCAGTTTACATGGCGGGCCACGAAAAATAATCCGTGAGGATCTGACACTATGAGTAATTTAGAAAAGATATTGATATCAGGGGAATTCGCGGTGACTGGAGAACTGGGTCCTCCAAAAAACGCGGATGCCGATGTGATTCGCAAAAAAGCAGGGTATCTAAAAGGTTCTGTCGATGCCGTAAACATAACCGACTGTCAGACAGCTATTGTGCGCATGTCGAGTATCGCTGCATCTGTCATACTTATGCAGGAAGGATTAGAGCCTGTTACTCAGATGACGTGCAGGGACAGAAACCGTATAGCGATGCAGAGCGATTTTTTGGGCGCGCAAGCGCTTGGCATTAAAAATATGCTCTGTCTTACCGGAGATCATCACAAGTTCGGCAATCATCCTGAAGCAGTAGGCGTGTTTGACCTTGATTCCATTCAACTCCTTTCCATGTGCAAGGCAATGCGGGACGATAAAAAATTTCAGTGCGGAGAAGAGATCAGGGGTATAGCCCCCGGTTTTTTTCTCGGCGCGGCGGAGAACCCTTTTGCCGATCCTTTTGAGTTTCGAGCGTTCAGGCTTGCCAAAAAAGTCGCGGCAGGGGCGCAGTTTATCCAAACTCAGTTGGTATATGACCTTAAGCGGTTTTCCAAATGGATGGAGGCTGTCAGGGACCTGGGGCTTCATGAAAAGTGCCATATTATGGCAGGTGTGACCCCACCAAAATCCATAGGCATGGCAAAGTATATGAAAAGTTCTGTGCCAGGGCTTGATGTCCCTGACGAGATCATAAATAGGCTTAAAGGGGCAAAGGACGCGAAAAAAGACGTGGCGGAAGAAGGGATCAATATTGCGGTGGATATCATCCGCCAGGTAAAAGAGATAAAAGGTATAGCAGGCGTTCATATCATGGCTATTGAATGGGAAAGCGCGGTGCCTGAGATTGTAAAGCGGGCGGGGCTGCTTCCCAGACCGATGATAAGCAAAGCCAACTAAAAAGACGATCTGAAACCATTTATGCTATGAGAATCAAAGAGATAAGCAATATGATTCGTAGCGACCGACTTCAGTGGAAAGGTCATGCTTTGAGGCGGATGCTGGAAAGAGACATTAGTCGGGAAGAGGTTAAGAATGCATTGCTGAATGGAGAGGTTATAGAAGAGTATAAGGACGATTTCCCATTTCAAAGTTGTTTGTTTCTTGGCTTTATCAAGAAGAAACCAATACACATTGTATGTGCATTGGCCCAAGACTTCCTATGGATTATAACTGCATACTATCCTGATCCTCATAAGTGGCAAGAGGATTTCAAATCCAGGAGGTGACTATGACTTGCATCATGTGCAAAGGAGAATTGACCAAGGGGAAGGTCAACTTTCCGGTGGATCGTCCCCCTAATTTTCTTTTGATCAAAGATGTTCCGGCTATGGTTTGTGAACAATGTGGGGAGTATTTTATAGACGATGGTACGGCTGAGCGCATTGAAGAGATTGTTCAAAGAGTAAAGTCTTCTGCTGTTGAAATTGAGGTGTTGCGGTTTGCCGCATAGATTAAGAGTCAGCCCATGAAACTAAGGTCAAAAATTTATGACTGATCCCAAGTGGCTTGTTTTGCTGCTATACGGGTTAAAATATTTAAGTTTATTCAACAATCAACAATCAACAATCAACAATCAAAAATAGAATATAGGCGCGCAGGCGGGGACTTCCATAAAATTATAAATTAACATAAGCAATCCTTTGCCAGATTAAATTATAATGATGTATTAAGGAGATATTGAGGCTACTTTAGGAGATGGCGCTATGAAAAACAACTCATGGTTTTTAAAATCATTATGTGTCGTTGCGGTTTTTGCCTGGAGTACATTTTTTTTGGCAGGATGTAGTAGCAGTGGAGGCGGAAACGGCCCCAGCGATCTTGCCGGCAATGACGAAAGTGGTGACAATAATGGCGACAGCAGCCCTGTTATTACATATTCCGGAAAAACCACGCCTGTAACAATAACCGGCAACAATGCAGTAGAGCTAACAACATCCGGCTATCAGTTAGGCAAAGGAACCGGAGCAGTTGGAATTGGCGCTGGAGCAATAGAGCAAGACAAAGAAAGCGTTGGCCGCTCCAGAGGGCTGGTTCTATCTCAAGCGCTAACAAAGGCTTTAAGTAAAGTTGACGTGGCAGACCTTAACAGCAATTATGCTGTTCATGCCCTTCAGCAGGAGGAACATACTGGCAAGGGTTCGTGCGGCGGCGAGATGTCGTACAGTATAAGCATAAACGATCAAACAGGGAGCTTTACAGGTAGTTTTGTTTTTTCAGGCTATTGCGAAGATGATCCCAATATCTCTGGAGATGTTACAGTATGCGGAGTTATTGATTTGGAATCTGAAGGATTTCTACAAATCACAATGACCTTTACTGAACTAAGCATTTCCATGTTGGATGAGTCTTTTACTGTTAAA
>JAZDIE010000043.1:0-2923 GCA_043805295.1 Pseudomonadota bacterium | reverse complement strand
CGCTAACGGCGGGACGGCTTCACCCTTGGCGCCTTGGCTCTTAAGCCCTCCGACTTTTGCAACGTTAGGGTACACCCTCAAACTATCCTTTCTGTCGAAGTGTAACGGACAATAAGCGCTGTATCGGTTGTTCCCGGTGCGCTTGAATTTGATGCGTCTGAGACCCTCCGCAAAATTGATAGTGGCATCGATGTATTTCGCTGATTTTAGGTCGTTATAGGTGGTCATAATCGCCTCTGGGTTATAGATAGTAATAGTTTTATCCTGCTCTTGTGTCAAAGACATTATCAAACTTTACGCCCCGACCAGAATTTCCGTATGCGGAAACCTAACCTTGTATCTCATGAGATACATTTTCAGGATCAGCATCTTGGTTTTGGCCAGCGCTGTCCAAATGTATGGACAGAATTAAATCTGATGGTCTGTTAGTGGGGATATTGCTAATGGTGGTTGGCTCATGGGATAGGGATATGAGATTTTTATTACTACGGATAGGGTGATTGACATTATGGGCTAATGCATGATACTTTTGCGATTACCAAATGAAATCTTTAATAAAATGGTTAGAAAGTTGAGAATCGATAAAGGCAATTTTCTCTCATTCTGCCAACTCTCTTTTGAAAGGCTTCATCATATCAACCAACAATAAACAGAAGGAGATGGGAATGGATTTCAATCGAATGAAAATCCTTTTGGTTTCTCTGCCCCTGTTTATGCTCTGCTTCTGGTTTTTTCCTTTATCTATCCTGGCCGATTCCAGGGCCATCACGGTTATTGGTAACCTAAGTCACCAAAGCGGCAAGCTGGGTGCCTACCGGGCCTTGATCATCGGGATCAATGATTATCAAGACGCTAAGATTCCTGCTCTTAAAACCGCTGTGAATGACGCCAAGGCTATGTCCGAACTTCTTGGTAAACGTTACGGTTTTAAGGTTAAACTTTTATTGAATCAGGAAGCCACCAAAAAAACCATTTACCAGGCATTACGTGATCTGGCATCGTCAACGCAACCGGATGACAGTGTTCTGATATATTATGCCGGGCATGGTGATTTGGACAGAACATTTAATGATGGATGGTGGATACCGGTAGATGCAAAAAGCGGTGATTCGGTGACATATCTGGATAATACCCAGGTTCAAAAAGCCATGAGCAGTATGCAGGCGCGTCATGTTTTGCTTATTTCTGATTCCTGCTATTCCGGCACTCTGTTTGGCGACGCCCGTGCCATGCCGCCGGTAATTGATGATAAGTATTATCTTGATTTGTATAATGAGAAAAGCCGCTGGGGGATGACTTCCGGGAATAGAACACCGGTATCGGACAAAGGATCGGGTGGTCACAGCGTCTTTGCATATCAAGTGCTCAAGGAATTAAGGCAGAACGAAAAACCTTATATTTCCACCCAGGAAATTTATACCCGGATTGCACCGATCGTGGGTAACAATTCGGAACAGACGCCGCTTTGCCGTCCGATTCGCAATACAGGGGATCAGGGCGGGGAGTTTGTGTTTGTCGCCTCAAGCGGTGCCGGCAGAGTTGTTCCTGGCCCTGTAAAGACAGATGATACTGGGTTGTCAGCGGAACGCGAACGCCTTGAACAGGAGCGCAATGAGCTTGAAAAGATTAAAGCCGAGGCTGCGGAACGCAAAAGGATCGAAGAGGAACGCCTCCGGATAGAAGCCGAGAAAAAGCAGATACTTGCCATAGCCCGGCCCGATACGCCTTCGAGCCCTAGTAGTTCCGAGGAAAAGGAGATAAAAAGAGATGGCACTCTGATAGTAGCGTATGCCAGCGGTGTGGTGTTTGATAAGCATACGGGTCTGGAATGGTTTGCCGGGCCTGACAGAGATACAACCTTGAATGATGCTAAAGCATGGGTTGAGAGTCTGAATGTTGCCGGCGGCGGCTGGCGCATGCCCACAAAGGAAGAACTCAAAACGCTTTACAAGATGGGTGCCGGGACACGTAATATGACGCCTTTGCTGAAAACTACCGGATGGTATGTGTGGGGAAAGATAGAAGGTTCGTCGGTCTTTTGGCCCTTCACCTTCACCACCGGCGACGATGCCTGGGGCATCCGCGACTCCTCCTACGACAAGCGGGGTTTTGCGGTGCGTTCCCGAAGATAATGTACGCGTTTGTCAATATTTTTAGGACGTATAACTTTAGTTATCTGTTAAGAGACTATAAGACCGTAGAGGATTATGTCAACCGAAGACCAAATACAGCCAACTTTGCCAGAAGCCGTAAGCAATCGATTTGTTTATGTTGCCCTATTTGATATTCTTGGGTTCAGCGAGCTTGTAAAGAAGAATGAATTGAGTAGGGTAGCAGATACCTATTTTAGAGCGATGAAAGCCTTTAAGGATATCTTAAGTGATATCAATGCAATGAACCAGGCTTTCAAGATGGATGTTGTAATAGAATACCGTAGTTTCTCAGACACTTTTCTCATATATACATCAACCACAGGTGAACGCGCTTTTCTTTCACTGCTTGCCGCTTGTGATGGTCTCTTTATCGGTGCGATCGAGAACAAGTTGCTCATAAGAGGGGCCATTACTTGTGGTGAACTAATTGCACAAACGGGACTGGAAATAGGTCAACCGATCGTAGATGCATATAGAAGCGAACAACGGCAAGATTGGAGTGGCTGCTGGATAACTGACCAGTGCTTGGAAGGCATTAAGCTATCTATGTATCTTAAAGATAGGTCCCTGGTTCGTTACAAGATACCCCTCAAAGACGGGGAGGTAAAGACATGCGTTGCGTTTAACTGGGTAAAGTCATTGGCGTGGAAAGCAAGATTTGAGAACAGGAAGAACGACTTTGAGCTTGAGCAGATCAAGCGCCATCTCAATTTCATATATGAGGAGCACAATGATTGGAAAATACGTCGGAAACTCGACAACACAAAAAA
>JAZDIE010000042.1:0-10969 GCA_043805295.1 Pseudomonadota bacterium | reverse complement strand
AACTTGGAAGTTTCTCTCTTGGAGCAATCGCTGGTGGTATCGTAATTGGGATTGCTAACCATTATCTTTCTAAAAGCAGAAACAGACAAGAAAGGGAAATCACCGAATTTAATAATGCCGCTGCCATTTTCAGGGATGTTTTTCTTCCTGAAACGACTTACCTTAAACACCAGGAAGGGGATAGGGACGACCGTAAATAAGTAAAATAAGTTGTTTGAGACAGTTAATTGTTTATTTAAGGATGTTTCCACTGCCCCCATTACATCCGCGCTTTGCGAGGCTCGTTTCCAGTTGTCATGCTGCCCTATGGTAACGTCCTGCACCTACTATGGCTTCTGCTGACTCCTGTCCGATCATCCCGTATGTTGCCATACAGGACGCAGCCCCTTTTACAAAGAGCCGCACGCCAGACAGGTCTCCCCGGATAAGAACGTGAACTGTTGCTACACAACCGCGGCATTTACCATATCTCCTGAATCCAAGGCTTCATTATGTTGTGCTAACTTACCCGGAGACTTGGCCTTATATGCTGTTTCTGTTCGTCGGCTCATAGCGTTACACTCCGGCTTCCTTCAGACGGTTCCTCACGGTTCCGCCCTTGCCTTCGGTTAGTATTTATGTCAGTGATATATATCACTGACAGGATTCACACACAGGGGACTTTCACCCCATTAGTTCACGCCCATGCAGGGCGTACACAACGGCATGAACCGGATCGTGTCCCTGGCGGGCCACTCCGGGTTATACCGAGTGTTATGCAAAAAAAATAAAAGCAGGAAACAGAACATGCCCACAATACTTGTCATACTTGGATGGAGATTATTTTTCTATGCCAATGAGGGTAATGAACCTATTCATGTCCATTGCCGGAAGGACGAAATGGAATGTAAATATTGGTTGGACAGGGAGACATACGACATTGAGGAAGCTTTTTCGTACAGTATGTCAGAGAAAAATAAAAGGCAGATAAGAAAAATCATTTATGATCATTTTGAATATATTGAATTGCAATGGGATGATTTTCAGAGGAGACGCCAGCAATGAATAAATATCATAATATTGGGGAAATTAGATTTCATGGAGACTTGCTTGAGGCAACCATTGATGGGACAACTAAAAAGTTTCAACTAAAAAATATATCGCCTTTACTGGAAAAGGCTTCGGAAACAGAAAGGAAAACTTTCGAAGTTTCACCGTCTGGGTATGGGATACATTGGCCACTATTGGATGAAGATATTTCCATTGATGGGCTGTTGGGAATTATCAACGCTCCTATGAAAAAAAGAAAAATAGCATAATCGGGTAAGGGGGAGTTTTTCTCTCCCCCTCCCCACACCACCTAGCATGCGGGTCCGCACTAGGCGGTTCATGTAAGCTATCGGGCCGTAGCCGGATAATGAATGTTCACCCACAGTATCTTTGACAGATATGAGACCCTGATTCTTTAACCATTGTTTGGTCATGCCGATTTGCGTTGCAAGCGTTCACGCTAGTCTCCACGGACCTTTTCGGCTCATACCAACTGATATGGCAGCCTCTAAAGGGGTGCCGAGTTTAAGAAGGTTGCGGACTTTTGTACGGCATCGTCGCCACTGCTTCCAGTAGCACATCCGTATTCGTCGTCTGGAAAAGTATGGTGTCAGACCTACACATTTGACAAAGATAGCCCCTCTTCATCATTTTCGCGATAAGCTTTTCGAGCTTCTTGTCATTTTTCTGCCTTATCTGGTTCTTCTACTCGCTTGGGTTACCCCTGATTCGCTCACCCCAAATCAGTCTGCAATTACCCCTTAGTTTCACTCCACTACAGAGATTAAGGGGTAAAACCTACACTATTGACAACATCTATGTTTGACCCCAAAACATTATTCCAATTTAAATTCAATTAATAGCAGTTGTTAGAAACAACGTCCCCATCTTCATCCCAGTTTTGTCAAATGTGTAGGTCTGACACCAATTTGACACCAATTTGACACCCAAAAAAAATGGGTGACAATAGTCTTGCGGATATCAATGGTCATTGGTTAGCGATTGTTGTATGGTACACTTTAAGCTTTTACAAAGTCAATTAACGGAAAGGCAAACAATGAATTTACGCACTCGTATATATCTTATTTTAGGGGTGCTGGGAATTATAGCGCTTGTAGGATGGGGCGCTACCCTTTTTTACACATATTCCAGCCAGAACCTTTTTGTTCGAATTATTGATGAGTATCTTGCCTCTTACCGTGCTGCCGAGGAGATGGAAAAAGCCCTTGTCAACCAGAAGGGATTTGTAACTTATTACTTTTTAGACGGGGATCCTGAATGGTTGAGGCAATTGGGAGAATGCCGCCAAATTTTCAGGGATCGATTACTTGAGGCTCAAGACCTTGCTGATACTCAGGAAAAGAAAAAAATGGTTAAACGCATTGAGGCGGAATACGACCATTATATAGAAGAAAAGGACAGGGTAATCAATTATTATAAACAAGGGGATCGTGATACAGGGGCAAAGCTTCACAAGGAGGTTCGGAAGTATTTTGCTGAGGTTCTGGATTTATGCGAAGAATATAAGGAGGAGTATCTCCTTGAAATAGAGCGTGCAAGGGGAAAAAGTTTTGGGGAAACCCAAAAGGTGCGAATAGTTACAGCCTTAACTATAGTGGCTTCGGTGTTTTTGGTTTCTCTGCTTGTTTTTGTTTTACTTCGCTACATCCTGGGGCCGATCCGCACATTGGCTTTTGAGGCAGAACGAAAAGCCGAATTTAAGCCATCTACAAACGAGGTAGCGGTGTTGGGAGACAGGGTTAGAGGGATATTGAAAAACATTGATGAAACTCAATCCGAATTAGCAAGGAGCAGGGCGCATCTCTTTCAGACCGAAAAAATGGCGCTGGTTGGAAGGCTGGCCTCTGGCATGGCGCATAGCATTAGAAATCCGCTTACTTCAGTAAAAATGAGGCTGTTTTCCTTGAGTCGAACATTGGATTTGACCACTGCCGATGAAGAGGACTTTCAGGTCATAGGAGACGAGATCCGTCACATTGATACTATTGTCAGAAATTTTCTTGAGTTTTCGAGGCCTCCTAAACTTACCACACAGCGGATAAGTCCGTCTGATATAGTTGATATGACGCTTAAGCTATTAAAACACCGCCTGGAATCATACAACGTCAAGGTTGAGCTTAAGCGAGACAAGTTGCTCCCTGAGATAGAGGCAGACCCTGAACAGTTAAAGGAAGCGCTTGTTAATCTTATTGAAAACGCTTGCGAAGCAATGCAGGAACAACATGGAGGGGAGATATCCATTGTTGAGAAAGAGGTTAACGATGGCATCAGGCATGAGGCGGTTATTTTTGTGATAGACTATGGCCCAGGAATTTCAAGGGATGTACAAGACAAGATATTTCAGCCATTTTTTACTACCAAGGAAGAAGGCACGGGCTTGGGACTGCCGATTGCGGCGCGTATTATTGAAGAACATGAAGGGTCGCTTAATGCCTTTTCTGAAGAGGAGAAAGGGACAACGTTTACTATAGCGCTTCCTATTATAAAGAAGGGTAAAACAGCGTGAACTCTATTCTAATCATAGACGATGATGATCAATTAAGGAAGAGTTTTGAGAAGGTCTTGCAGGGAGAAGGGTATGCGGTTAAGGCCGCAGCCTCTGGAGAGGCTGGGGTAAGGCTTGCAAAGGATCAAACCCCTGATCTTGTAATTCTTGATGTTAAACTTCCAGGGATGAACGGACTGGAGACTTTTCAGGCGATTCAAGCGATACATCCAAAGGTCCCTGCCATAATCATGACCGCATACGGCACCACAGAGACCGCGATTGAGGCAATCAAAAAAGGGGCCTTTGACTACATACTTAAGCCGTTTGATATACCTGAAATGTTGGTTTTGATCAGGCAAGGGCTTGAGGCAGGGCGATTCATGCGCTCTACTGTATATATAAATATGGAAGCAGGCGGCGCTGACCAGGGAGAGGCTATCATTGGCCGGAGCAAGCCTATGCAGGATTTATATAAAGTGATCGGCAAGGTGGCGTCAACAGATGCGACTGTGCTTATCAGGGGAGAATCTGGCACAGGAAAAGAGCTTGTTGCAAGGGCGATCTATCAGCATAGCCTCCGTTCTAAAAAACCATTCTTAGTCATCAATTGTGTGGCTATTCCAGAAACCCTGCTTGAGAGCGAGTTGTTCGGGTATGAGAAGGGGGCATTCACAGGCGCTGTCCATCGCAGGATAGGCAAGATGGAACAGGCCAATGGAGGGACGGTTTTTTTAGACGAAATAGGTGATATGCCGTTTGCTATACAAGCAAAGATATTAAGATTGCTTCAGGAAAAAAGCATTGAACGGCTGGGTGGACGTGATGCAATTCCTGTGGATGTGCGCATTTTGGCTGCTACTAACAGAGACTTGGAGAGCGCTCTTTCCCAAGGTCGTTTTAGAGATGACCTCTACTATAGGTTAAAAGTGGTTGCTATATGTCTTCCTCCCTTGAGGGAACGCGCCGGAGATGTTTCTTTGCTTGTGGATCATTTTCTTGCTCGGTTCTCTATTTTGATGGGGATTGATAATCCAGGGATCACTGATAAGGCAAAGACAGAGCTTGATCGCTACTTTTGGCCTGGGAACGTGAGGGAGCTTGCGAATGTAGTTCAAAAAGCGCTTATCTTCAACAAGGGGGTTCCGATTTCTCCAGAAAGCGTTTCAGTTGTACTGCAAGGGGAAGAGAACTCCTCAGGAAAGGTGGGATATGAGGAAGCAGAAGAGGCAATCCGCAGATGGATTCATGATCGGCTTGCCAATAAGCCTGAAGGTGACGCTTTTGATGCGTGTATGGATCAATTCGAGCGTATACTCATTACAGAGGCGCTTAATCTTTCACATGGCAATCGATCCAAAGCAGCTAGACTCCTTGGGTTGTCTCGGCCAACTTTGCATTCAAAGATAGACAAATATCAACTCAGGCTGGCGACATCCGTAGTGCAACGCGGTGAATAGCGACCGTAGAGGGTTTGTTTACTCAAGCAAGGAGATACACTCAATACTGTATTAAGGCAAATACGCCGTGTCATTGATTCAAGCGCGGATCAAGCGCATCCCTTAGTCCTTCACCCAAAAAATTAAACGAAAGCACGGTAATCAAAATCGCAAGCCCCGGGAAAAAGGTAAGCCACCATGCGTCAAAGATATATGTCCTGCCTGCTGTCAGAATATTCCCCCAGCTTGGCGCAGGGGGTTGAACTCCAAAACCAAGAAAGCTAAGACCAGCCTCAACAAGTATCGCTGTCGCAACATCCAGCGTTGCAGTGACAAAAACCGGCGCAAGCGCATTCGGCAGAATGTGTATAAATATGATTCGGCTGTCGCTTGCCCCCAGCGTGCGGGCAGCCAAAACAAAATCCCTTTCGCGTAAGGATAAAAACTCTGCCCTGACAAAACGAGCAGTGCCCATCCAGCTTGTAAGACCGATCACGGCCATGACATTGTAAATATTAGGACCAAGGAGGGTAACAACCGTAAGGATAAGAAAAAAACTGGGAAAACACATCATTATGTCCACGAACCGCATAAAAACAGCATCTACCCACTTACCGTAATAGCCGGACACAGCGCCCACTACAACTCCGATAATAAGCGACAGACCTGCAGATACAAATCCGACTAATAGGGATATTCTGGCGCCGTAAAGCATACGGCTCATGATATCTCTCCCCAGATGATCCGTGCCCAACAAATGCGCCCATGAAGGCGGAGTGAGCTTTTCTGAAACAGATGTCGCGTTAGGATCAAGTGACGACAAAAAAGGGGCGCTTAAAGCGGCTAAAAACACAAGCCCTATACAAATCGCTCCCGTTACCGCCAACCTGTTTTTTTTAATAAATCGAGATAACAACATAACTTTTTAGTATCGTATACGAGGATCCACCATAGCATACAGCACGTCAGAGAGTATATTTCCTATAAGAGTCAGGCCTGACGATAGGGTCAGTATGGTCATTACAACCGAATAATCTCTTGCAAGCACTGACTGGTAAGCAAGCCTGCCTATGCCTGGCCACGCAAATACAGTTTCAATAATTACAGACCCGCTGATCAGGCTAGGCACCAGAAATCCGACAATAGTCACAATCGGCAAAAGCGCATTTCGCAAGGCGTGCTTGTAGTATACTACGTCATCTGATAGTCCTTTTGCCCGGGCGGTTCTGACATAATCCTGACTGAGCGCCTCAAACATGCTGGAGCGTGTATATCGGGAAACCGCGGCGATCCCACCCACTGCAAGCACAATAGATGGAAGCATCAAATGCCACAAATAATCCAAAACAACTTTGGTAAATCCGATATCGCCAAGCGCGAATGATCTAATGCCAAGCACAGGATATCCAAAAAGCTTAACAGTAGCTAATATCAATAAATACGCAAGCCAAAAACTAGGGATAGAGATGCCAAGATATGCGCCAAATGTGGCAAGATTATCTGCAAGGGAATTACGATGAGTAGCTGAAAACACACCAAGCGGAATGGCAATGGAAAAAACAATCAGTGTAGCCACAAGATTCAGAATAAGCGTGGCAGGAAGTCTTTCTGCAATCTTTGCAAGAACCGGTTTCCCGTCCTTGAAAGAATAAAGTTTTCCAGTGCAAAGCCTTTTAAGCCAAAGCCAATACTGGGTAGGAAGCGGCTTATCCAGATCGTAATTTTTGGCCATCTGTTCTATAACCGCGGGCGAAGCCTTTGGATCAAGGGTAAGGCCAATCGGCGTGCCAGGGGCAAGCTGTATAACAATAAACGAAATTATTGTTATACCAAATAGCACAGGAATACTATGGATAAGCCGCCGTATAAAATACCTAAGCATTTGATTAAAGCTGTGGAATGAGCTTCCCCATCACTTCTTTAACTCCTGGTTTTCCGTCAAGCTCTATTATTTTCAGCTTTCCACCAGACTTATTCGCAAGTTCTTTGAAGTAGTTTACGGCAGATACAGTCCCTGTCTGAGAGTCATAATAAATATTATGCCGTTTATCTATGGCACCCTCGTCCTGGTCGTCTGAACGTGTCTTGAGATCTCCGGAGCATACGCGGCATTTGTCGCCATTTGGTTTTATTGCGTCGATATAGATATTATTAGGATGATTGTTGTCGTTTACGCAAAGCCTCCGCCCCATGATCCGTTTCTTTGCCGTATCCCGATCCAAAACAATCTCAATCACTATATCAAGCGGCATACTAGCCGCCTTCAATGCCTCGTCCAGCTTAATCGCTTGATTTTTATTCCTTGGAAAGCCATCTAAAAGCCATCCTTTTTTACAATCAGACTCTTTGAGCCTGTTCAAAATCATAGGGATAGTGATCTCATCAGGCACAAGTTCGCCTTTATCAATATAGCCCTTAGCCTTTGCGCCAAGCTCAGTCCCTTTAGATATATTTTCACGAAAGATACCCCCTGATTCAACATGCGCTAATTGGAATTTATCCTTTACAATCGCCCCTTGCGTTCCTTTTCCGCTTCCGTTCGGACCAAAAACAAGAATGTTCATAGTCGCTTCTCCTTTCGTTTTTTCATGTGGATTTTTTGAGCGCTATATCGCTAAATGTTTAGCGTGTTATATTGGAAACAAATTGCTTGTCAAGGCTATTTACTTAATTATCCTAAAGGAAAACATAGAAGTTACGATATTATGAACATGGAACCTACATCATGGGATCGTATCATACAAAATAGCAGGGATAAGTTTCGCTCTGATTTTGACGCAATTCCAGACGGTGTCTTTTCGATTGATCGTAGCTTTACCATAAGATCAACTAATAAAGCCCTGTCAGCCCGCATAAAATTAGATCCAAAGGCCATAGTGGGACATAAGTGTTATGAACTCGGATTATGCCCAGAAACAAAAACATGTAACCAGGAGCAAGAAAACAAAAAATGTTTTGCGCATATGATCTTTGAAACAAGCCAGATACAAATTTTTACAAATGAAATCAAGACAGAATCAGACGCACCTTTTTACATGGAAATCCATGCGATTCCAATAAGCGGGGAGTCAGGCCAATGCGAGCATATTCTAATCATCCAACGTAATATAACCCTTCAGGAAAAGCTTAAGAAAAAACTTGAGCATTATAATGAAGAACTGCAAATACAGGTTGCCGATCAGACACAGGCGTTAAAAGCAGCTTATGATTCTCTTGAAACAAAAAAAGTAAGGATGCAGAAGGCGAACCGGAAACTAAAAAAGCTTGAAAAGATTAAGCAAGACCTTACCAACATGGTGATACACGATTTAAAAGGGCCATTATTTGAAATAATGGCGAACATGGATCTCCTGAAAGAGAACAACTTCTCGGACATTGAAAGAGAATATCTTGAATCAGCCAAAATCGGAGCAGAAGAGATGTTCCGGATGATATCAAACCTGCTTGACATCACGCGGCTGGAAAATAAAAAACTAATCCTCCACAAGGAAAAAACAAGCGCTCTGGCGCTGCTTGAAGAAGCTGCGCAAAAGGTAAAGGCTTTGGCGCGTCTGAAAGAAATTGAGGTCATAACAAGACTCTTGGATGACCAGCCCGTTTATATAGTGGCGGACAAGAACTTATTTTCCCGTGTAATGTCTAATCTGCTGACTAACGCAATTACATATACGCCACAGGGCGGGTCTATTACGATGACAGCGCGTTGTCATGATGCATCCGGCATGGTGTTGATAGAGGTTGCTGATACAGGGTGCGGAATCCCCAAAGAATTGCAAAAAAAAATTTTCAACAAGTTTGAGGTAGGCCAGAGCGATAACCCTGAAAGTACAGGACTAGGGCTTGCTTTTTGCCGAATGGCAATCATGGCTCATAAAGGAAAAATTTGGATAACAAGCGCCCAAGGAAAAGGAACGACCGTATCGTTTACTATACCAAACGCTAATTGATTACATAAGGCAACCGTATGATCGAAAAAAAATCCTTTAAATTTTTGATAGTTGACGACAAGCCGAATATGCGGCGCACTATAAAAAACATGCTCCGGCAGCTTGGCTATATCAAGTTTGAAGAGGCTGACGATGGTAATAGGGCACTTGAATTCCTGAGGCTTGCGCAATTCAATTTTGTCATCTCGGACTGGAGAATGCCTAAAATGGACGGGGTCAGGCTTTTGCAAGAGATAAGAAAGGATGAGTCGCTTCAACACATCCCGTTTTTGCTGGTCACATCTGAAGTCGAAGAGACAACTGTCGCCCAGGCGTTAGAGATAGGTCCGGAAGGATACATCACAAAACCTTTTGGTCTTGGAGTGCTGCAAAAAAAGATTGCGTCTATAATGGATCAAAGGGAAAGGCAAGACAGCATTGAGATAAAATACCAGAACGGGATAAGTCTCTTAAACACAAAGGAATATGAACAGGCGCAACAGGTTTTTTTTGATATCCTTCAAATCAGCCCAAATTCTCCACGCGTTTATTACGCGCTAGGTCTGGTATGCGAAGCAAAAAACGATATAGCAGGCGCCCAGTCCAGATACGAAAAAGCCATAGAATTAAGCCCACAATTCATCAAGGCACACGAACGGCTTGCAAAAATATATCTAAAATCAGGCGATAATGAAAAAGCCATACAGTACATGGAAAACGCCTCATACATCAGTCCCAAAAATACAGACAGACACATGAGGATTGGGAAACTTCATCTCAAGATGGGGCAACCGGAAAAGGCAAAACAGGCATTTCAGGCAATCGCGACAATAGAGCCTGACAATGCGGAAAAGTTATGCGAAATCGGAGAGGTCTACCTTGCCGAAGGATACTCCCTGGAAGCAGGCGAGGCATTCCAGTCAAGCCTTGGCATAAATTCCGAGAATATCCATGTTTATAATCGCTTTGCAATAAGCCTTAGAAAACAGGGCAAATATGACGAAGCTATCAAACAATATAAAAAAGCATTGAGCATTGATCCTGAAAACGAATATGTACACTTCAATCTGGGTCGAGCCTATCAGGAATGGGGAAACAAAGAAGAAGCGATCAAATTCTTCCAAAAAGCACTTGAGCTTTACGAAGGCTTCCCTGAAGCAAAGGCCGCCTTAAAAGAACTGGGGGTTACGCAGCCTCCTGACCTTCCATAAATCTATACTTGTGGGTATAGCCAGGGTCGTTTATTATGACTTGGGCTGCCTGCTGTGTGTCTATGTTGATCACTATAGGGCCAAGCAGGTTTGCGGTCATATCCTGAGGCCTTCCTTTTGGTATAGTGACAATGACAAATACATCCAGATTCACATCCTCTGGCCAATTCATATCATTGGATATCGAACATACATCCAGCTTATAATCAGGCTTAAACAAAAACGGACTTGCAATAACAAAAGCCAACCCCTCGTTATCCAGGGACTGATACCAGAAAAAAGGCGAATCTTCTTTGTGGCTGAGAATAATAAACCTCAAGCTATCTGGAAAGCCAAGCACGCCTTCCTGCATATTGATGATCTTCTCGTCTTCTATCTCTATTTCCCCGAAACGAGTAGTATTTACTTTCACTTAATCTTACCCCCTCTTTTTTGAGACAAGCAAATCCGCTGCGTCAAGTACATCGCTCGAGTTTACGCAGGCTGCAAGCAGATTCTCTTTCTTAATCCTGTCATATATCTCTTCTCTATGCACCTTAACATGCCGGGGCGCCTCAACCCCCAGTTTGACTTGCCCCCCCTTGATCTCAAGTATCTTGACAACAATATCATCTCCAATGGTTATCCTCTCACCCATACGTCGTGTAAGAACAAGCATGTATCCTGCCCTCCATGGCATTCGTTTTATTATTAGGCTGAAGGTTATTCAGATATAATTTCAATAGCCCTTCAGTCGTCTATCTAGTGCCTGAACGGAAACCTCCCCTTTGGCTCAATCTCTACGTCAGACTTGGATTTTAATCCTCAAAATACTCAATCAAACACCTTGTAGTCATTGCCCGACTTGATCGGGCAAAC
>JAZDIE010000041.1:0-4229 GCA_043805295.1 Pseudomonadota bacterium | reverse complement strand
TCTTATAGCCTTAATCAATGTATCCTTTGACATAAACACTCTCCCTTCTATCGTATCAGGTTATTTATCTTAACATACTCGTGCGTTATTGTCAATCAGGCCCAGTTGACATGGCCCAGTTGACACCCTGTTATTCTTATGATATACTCTATATTCACGAAAAGGAGAAATATATATGGCGGCATTAACAGCTCGTAGATTCAAGATGTACATGATGATGCACTGGCTTAAGGTTACTATAATAGCTGTAGTATGCTTACTTGTTGTGCTAGCTATATGGGGGCTATCATCCCTTGAATCCTTTTACCGCCATCTCACCCTTGCCCAGATGCCTATAACACTTTTACTATCAGGGGTCCATGCCGGTATATTTGTATTTATGTACATGACATTCCTTAGGGGAGGTTTTACAAGGATAAAACAGACAACAATAAAAGGCCAGAACGTAAATGTGCACTGGGATGACGTGATCGGCTTAGATGAAGCAAAACAAGAGGCGTGGGAGGTGGTACAATTAATAAAAGACCGGACTCTGCTCTTGAAGATCGGCGGAAATATCTTGAGGGGGCTTTTAATGGTAGGTCCGCCTGGCTGCGGAAAGACATATATGGCCAAGGCCATTGCTACTGAAGCAGCAATACCATTTATATCCATGTCTGGAAGTGAATTTACTGAAATATTCGTGGGCGTTGGCGCATCCCGCGTGAGAAAGCTTTTCAAAAAAGCCAGGACCCTTGCCTACGGATATGGCGCATGCATTGTCTTTATAGACGAATTGGAGGCGATAGGCAGGCAGCGTTCGTTTAGTTTTATGGGTGGCGGACAAGAGACCAACAGCACCCAGAACCAGCTTTTAGTAGAAATGGATGGGCTTAAAGAAAAGGATTTCAATGTCATTGTCATAGGCGCCACCAATGCCGCAGAAGGCGTGCTGGACCATGCGCTTTTAAGGCCTGGAAGATTTGATAGAAAAATCTATATAGACAGGCCCAGCCTTCAGGGAAGAGAAAAGGTATTTGAATACTATCTTAAAAAAGTAAAGCATGATAAAGATATGGATGTAGGGCGGCTATCAAGAAAGGCAGTGTATAAAACACCTGCGGAAATCGAAAATATAATAAAAGAGGCAGCCTTGATAGCGACAAGAAATAAAAAAGATGCTGTAAGCTATAAAGAAATGACTGAGGCAATGGAACGTATCGACATGGGCATAAAACACAAGAGGCAGATGACAAAGGAAGAAAGGGAAATGGTGGCATTCCACGAAACAGGGCATCTGGTGGTAATGTATATATTGCATCCAACCGATGACGTGTTTAAGGCCTCTATCATATCCCGCAAAGAAACCCTTGGAGCAGTCTATGGCCAGCCCAGGGAAGAGTTATACACCAGAAACAAGGAAAGGCTCCTTGCGGATATAAAGGTAAAATTCGGCGGATACGCGGCAGAGAAGATGAAATTCGGCACCACAAGTGACGGCGTAGCAGCTGATTTTAACGGTGCAATGAAACTGGCGCACGGCATGGTATGGAAGGTTGGCATGAGCGATGCTGGCTTCGTAGGAGACTACAGTGTAATACCAGAATCCCAGCTGTCTGAATCGATCAAAGAAAAACTCAACGCCGAGACAAGCAAAATAATAACGGCATGCCTGAAAGAGGTTGAAGAGCTCCTCAAAAAAGAATGGCCGATAGTAGAAAGGTTTGTCAAGGAACTTCTTGAAAAAGAGGAACTGGAATACGACGAGATAGAGAGCATCTTCAAGGAATATGGAAAGAGTCATTTCTCCCCGTCCGCATGAAAACCCGCCTCCTAATACCGCTATTCGTATTTCTAATCTCAATCTCAATAGCCTCATGCGATAAGGCAGCCAAGGCAACCTACTCAAAAGAAAAGGTAAAAGAATCTATACAAAGACTCTGCAAGGATGAATACAACCTGGATAATGTGGATATAAAAATTATCGGCTCTACGCTCGGCGTGTATATACCCATAGATGGGCTTGTGGACCCGGAACTAAAACTGGATAAAGATGCTGGAAAGAAAATAGAAGACGTGGCCCTATCAATACACAGGGTCACGATGAGCACAGACAGGCCCTTAAAATTTTACACGCTTACGGCCAGGGACACAAAGACCATTGGAGCGGAATTTGTGCTGACAGGACATATCTATGACGTGGTGCGCGTGCGGCTCTTAGATATCTCAAGGGGCGAATACCATAAAAGGATACTCAGGGATTTTAAATTCAACCCTATTGTAACAGGCGGCGCAAAAATAAAAGAGCTCTTTTCGGCAGTAAATGAAGATTCTCCTTCCATACAGAGCGTAAAACCCATATTCTATCCAATATATACGATAGGAAAAAAGGGGAGCCAAAAAATAGAAATCGTAGATGTGGCCTCGAAAGAGATCTCAGAGAAGGAGTCGCTTTTCTATGTAAAGACAAGGGAACAGTACAATCCCTTGCCTGGCTTCGAGGTATACAAGGCCATATTTCCACCGGGATTCAGTAACGAATATCTGATCCTTGTGGATATGTCGATGTTTCCAAACCCTATAAAGGAGATCGCCTCAAAATATTTTTACTCAGGCACTGAAATAAGGGAAAGGAATTTAAAGGCCGCCTTTGACCAATATAATGATATAGGATATATCGGGATAGACGGGTTTCCTAAATGGGATTTAAAACTTGATTGGTTTTTAAATCAACAGGTTGCAAGGAGGATCAAGATCCTGTTTGAACAAGATAGGCGCCTGAAGGAAAAATTCAAGGTAGAAAGTTCTCAGGGTTTAGTAAATAATAAAATATTACAGTTTAAATTCTCCATCGTTCCAAATGAGCCATCACCTAAAGATGACGAAATAATATTCTCTAGTATTTTAAAGCTCGCTGCAATGACCTTCCATAGATATTCATTTGAGGATTTCGAGGGCATTGAACTTCTGGATACGCAACCAGGCGGGAAAAAGTTCTATTTATCAAAGGACGATCTGGAAAGTTTCAGAAGAAACCGCATAAAGATCCAAGGCCTCATCTAACCCCCCACGCACACAAAATAAGTTTACATCCCCCTTTGCCAAAGAAGAAACTTCGCAGTAGATAAGCTACGGGGGATAGTTCCTTCGAAGCTTTAGCGAAGAAGAAGATTTGAGGTATTGCCTGAAATCTTATTTTAGGATTTTGACCTTCTGGCCCTCTATCTTTAGCTTACCTTCTATAAATAATTGTATTGCCCTTGGATATATCTTATGCTCTTCCCTGTGAATGGCCTCGGCAAGCGTCTGGTCTGTGTCGTCTTCCCTGACCATAACTGGCGACTGTAATATTACTGGGCCTGCATCCATATCTGGTGTAACAAAATGCACTGTAGGCCCTGTTACCTTGGCCCCGTATAAAAAGGCATCCCTTATCCCATGCGTGCCTTTAAATGCTGGTAGAAGTGCAGGGTGTATATTCAAAATCCTGTTCTTGTATTTATTTACAAAATCCGCTGAAAGTAACTTCATGTATCCGGCAAGTACTATTAGATCTATCTTTTCTTCTTTTAACCTCTTCAAGATTACATCCTCAAATTCCTTTTTTGTCTTAAAATCCTTTCTTTCCACTACAAGCGTCTTGATCCCGGCCTTTTCTGCGCGCTTCAACGCAAAACAACCTCCTACATCTGAGACAATGAGCCGCAATTCGCCCTTTATGTCTCCCCTTTTCTTTGCGTCTATTATTGCCTGTAGATTTGTCCCATTCCCTGAGCAAAATATTGCAATATTCATATTATCACCTCTATAACTTATTATTATAACGCAGATTCTCGCAAATCTAACGCGAATATTCGCGAATATCAGCGTTGGATTCGCGTATATTCGCGTTTAAATAAGCATTTCTTCTATCCTTTCAGCAATAGTATCCTTGGGGACCACGCCTGTGATCCTTGTAAATTCTCGGCCTTGTTTAAAAAATATTATCGTGGGTATACTCATCACGCCAAACTTTGTAGCGATTTCCATTGCATCATCTATATTTAACTTTGCGACCTTGCATTTATCTTTATAAAGCCTGGCTAGCTCTTCGACCACAGGCACAATCATCTTACACGGCATGCACCAGGCCGCCCAGAAATCTACGATTACAGGTATGGGTGAACTTACGACCTCCTGCGCAAAATTATCCTTTGTCAATTCCAGCATATTCCTTCTCCTCAGATGAGCCCCGATCAACTATATTGCAA
>JAZDIE010000040.1:0-6786 GCA_043805295.1 Pseudomonadota bacterium | reverse complement strand
GCCAGGAGGCAAGGGAGGTTCTACACCACTTGTTTCATCAGTTCTAATGTCAGGAATACCCGCAAGTATAGCCGGAGTGCCCAGGATATGCATGGTCACACCTCCTGCTAAAGACGGCAGTGTTAATCCGCATCTTTTGGTTGCGGCAGACTTTGTGGGAATTAAAGAAGTGTTTAAGACAGGAAGCGCGTGGGGTATTGCGGCACTGGCATACGGCACTGAGACTATCCCCAAAACAGATATTATTGTTGGCCCTGGCAATATTTATGTAACGCTTGCAAAAAAACTGGTGTCAGGAACAGTAGGCATTGATATGATCGCAGGGCCGAGTGAAATACTCGTGATTGCTGATGAGAGCGCCAATCCGGAATATGTCGCGGCAGACCTCCTCTCCCAGGCAGAGCATGATGCGCTGGCGTCTTCTCTTTTTATTACTACATCCCCTTTGCTTGCCCGTGAGGTTAACCGCGCCATAGACATCCGGTTGAATTCGCTATTGCGTAAAGATATAGCCAGTGCGTCTCTATCCAGTTATGGGGGTATTATTGTAGTTAAAAGTCTTGATGAGGCTTTTTTGCTTTCAAACAGGATAGCCCCTGAACACCTTGAATTAATGGTGGCCGATCCTTTTCAATGGCTCGGTAAGATAAACAACGCAGGCGCGGTGTTTATGGGAGAATATTCTCCAGAGCCTGTAGGTGATTATATCGCTGGGCCGAATCATGTCTTGCCAACCGCCGGAACCGCCCGTTTTGCATCCGCTCTTTCTGTTGATAATTTTATCAAGAAAACCAGTCTTATATTTTATTCAAAAGCCGACCTTGAAAAGGAGGCTGGACATATCCTCCGTTTGGCTCAGGTTGAAGGCCTGGATGCGCACGCCGCAGCTATAACAGCCAGAATCAAGCGCGACGCCGCAGAAAGTTGATATTTGAGCCGATCATCAAGCGCCTTTGATCTCCTCAACACCCCAACAGTTAAGCGTATTTGAGAAGGGAAGCAATGGGGTCAAGTCTGCTCTTGACTCTTATTCAATTCCGGCAAGAGCCAAGAGCAGACTTGACCCCATTGCTTCTGACCCCATTGCTTCCTTTTCGATTGCATCTTTTAGCGTCGCCTTTTCTTCTGCGTCACCAAGTTGCAGAATGCCAGCATGTAGGTTATAAATAATTTAAATAATTTGTAAATTTTTTCTAACCTAAAATTTTAAGCAAGATTCAGACATGCAATTTACTACAGCCTCAGAGAATCCCAAGATTAAAACCTTGATAGAGCGAATAGAATTTATTCTGGATGTGACCAAGACTGGAATTGATATTATCGATGCCGACTTTAACATCCGGTATCTTGATTCGGCCAGGAAGAAGCGATACGGAGAGATTGCGGATAAAAAATGTTATGAGTATTTTATGGATAGTGACCAGATATGTCCAGGATGCGGCCTGGAAGAGGCCATGAGAACTAAAAAAGCAGTATTTGCTGAACGGATTTTAGTTAAAGAGGACAACAGGCCTGTTCAGATAACAACTATCCCTTTTCAGAGCGACAGAGGTGAATGGCTTTTTGCAGAAGTGAATGTTGATATCACCAAACGCCGGCATGCAGAGGATGCCCTGAAGCAATACGCCGAACGTTTGAGAATCCTTCGTCAGATTGATCGGGCTATTCTGGAAGAGGTGTCGAGCGAGAAGATCGCACAAGCATCAGTAAAGGGGATTAGGCAAATTGTGCCTTGCAGCATGGCAGGCGTTATTACTTTCGACTCCGAGTTACAAGAGGTTTGTATCCTTGGTTTGGATTCGGATGTGGATGGAGTTGGAAAAGAGTCTGGACGTTTGCCATGCTACCCTGATAATATTCCGATTGATAAGTTAACGCATGAATGTAGTTGTCTTTCAGAAGATGTAATACATTCCTTGCGGGATAGAATTTTGCTTTTTAATATTTTGTGGGATAAAGAGGTACGGTTTTATGCCACTATACCTCTTGTTTTGGAGGGATGTGTCTCTGGCATTCTAATATTGGGCGCGAGGCAACCCGAGAGTTTTTTGGCTGTACACTTTGATATTGCTCGTGAAGTGGCGGATGTTTTATCCGTGGGTATCAGGAATGCCTGGTTGTTTAAAAAAATTGCGGGGCAACGTGAACAACTAAACGCTTTTGCTGTCCGGCTTGATGAAACAGAAGAGATTCAAAAACAAAAATTGGCGCAGGAATTACACGACCAGGTAGGTCAGAATTTAGCTGCTTTGAATATTAACCTGAATATTATACATCGCGAGATATTGAATAAAAGGGTAAGCGCAAAGCTGAAAGACAGAGTGAATGAGTCTTTGCAGATGCTTGCAGACACCACGGAACAAATTAGGGATGTTATGGCTGAATTACGTCCTCCTGTGCTGGACGACTATGGGTTGTTCCCTGCGTTGAGATGGTACTGTGAGCGGTTTCAAAAATTGACAGGCGTGGATATCGTGTTGCAGTGTGTAAATATAATGAGGTTGCCTCAAGCTCAGGAGACAGCGCTTTTCCGGATTGCTCAGGAGTCGCTTGTTAATGCTGTAAAGCATGCGCAACCAGGCAGAATAACCGTTGGCCTAAAAGAAACGGCGTTCCGCGTACGGTTGATGATCGAAGATGATGGCGTAGGCTTTAATCTTAGGGGTGGCAACGATAAGGAGAGGATCAAGTCTTCTGGTTGGGGGCTAATTACTATGCGACAGAGGGCTGCGGCTGTAGGAGCTGATATTACTATCAATTCCCGGTTGCAAGTAGGAACGTGTGTCACTGTCGAGATAGATAGAGGAAAAGAAGTTTATGAACATTAAGGTCTTTTTGGCTGATGATCATCCTGTAGTGCGGAATGGTCTTCGTTTTTTATTAGAAGAACAGAAAGACCTCCTTATAGTTGGAGAGGCATCTGATGGACGTGAGGCTGTTGAGAAGGTGCGACGGCTACAGCCTGACATTGTAGTGATGGATATTGCTATGCCAGAGTTAAATGGGATTGATGCGACTCAAAAGATTCTTGAAAGCAGGGTGTCGGCAAAAATCATCATGTTATCCATATATGCGACAAATGAGCATATCGTCAGGTCTCTTCATGCTGGAGCTAAAGGATACTTATTGAAAGGATCAGCCGGGCAGGAGATATTGGAGGCTATTTATACTGTAAATAATGGCAAACGTTACCTGAGCAGAGAGATAGCCGAAAGTGTAATAGATAATTATATGTATGATGATAAGAGGCTTCATGACAGTCCCATTGATTCTCTTAGCGGCCGCGAAAAAGAGATTTTACAACTGGTCGTCGAAGGGAAGACGAGCGCAGATATTGCAAAGATTATTTTTATTTCCCCAAAAACAGTTGAAACATACCGCAGTCGAATGATGCGCAAGCTCGGAGTGTCTAATATCCCCAGCCTGGTAAAGATTGCTGTAACGTATGGCATAACAGATATTAATATTTGGTAATTTTTCCAGCCTTACCTGTTCATTTTTCCAAATCTCCTTACAAAAAAATCAAACTTTCCTGACGGCGACTCCCTGTAAAAGATGCTATCTCACATTATTATAATTAGTTTTTTATCCAGGCTGAGCCTGACGCGAGTGTTTGGATAGAGAAAATTTTAAAACCGCTTGATAATGGAGTGTATGAACATGCTGGAACAAAAGGAACGATCCGCTGACTTGTTGTTTGCCACGTTTATGCTGGACAATAATGAATATGCAATACAGGTGGAATCCGTACGGGAGGCATTAGATATCTCAGAAAAACAGATCATAAAAATGCCTTCAAAAGTATATTTTATTGAAGGTATTGTTAATATTCGAGGAAGCATTGTCCCTGTCATAAACCTGCGCAGATGGTTTGGACTTGAAAATCAGAAATTCAGCTCTGAATGCAAAATGGTTATTACCGAGTGTCGTGGCAGATATTTCGGTATACTTTTTGACAGCATAAGCGAGGTTGTGAGGATAGAAAAGAGCTGGATTGATAAAATAAACAGAGGAATACAGAGAGAAGACTCTATCATCCAGGAAATCATAAAGATTGATGGAGGGAACCGCTTAGTTCAGGTTATCAATACAGATGCTTTTCAAATTGATTCTACGGATATCGAAGAGTCGTCTAAGGATTTAGGTGAAAAGGAGTTGGAGTATAAAACCCATGAGGTTTTGAGCAAAAAGAGGATTCAACATATAGTTTTTACTATTGATAAGGAACGATTTGGGGTCTCCATAAGCAATGTTCGGGAAATCATAGAAAATAATCAGCATGAAATTAAAAACGTTATCAATCTCGAGGAATACATTAGAAAATTAATTGTCCTGAGAGGGGAGGTTTTGCCGGTTGTTGATTTCAGGTATTATATGGCTGGGGTGGAGAGTCCTGTAGAGGCAAGCACTCGGATTATTATTTTGATGTGCTTTGATTCTTCCTTTGGCATACTTGTTGATTCAATCGAAAGGGTTGTTAGTTTCTATGAACAAGACATTATGAAAATGTCCTCGCTAATTGGAAGTAAGAACCAGCGCGCCTTTTTGGGTATGGTTGAATATGATGTCGGCAAACAGGTTACCCTTTTAGACGCGGAGCAGTTATTTCAGGATAAAATTTTAAGCCGTCTCGATGATGTCGCAAGACTGCACGCGGAAACTGAAGTGCAGGATGAGAAAGAGAAGTTTAGGATTAGCCAGGGGAAGACGCTAAAACAGAAAGCTGGAGAGGTGGCGGCTTCCCATGCGGTTCAGGAAGAGATTTATATTACGTTTAAGATAGACGAGGTGTTTGCAATAGATATTTTGAGCGTACAGGAGATTATTAGTTATTCTGATAAGATTGTCTCTTTGCTTGGCGTAGCGGACTATTTCCAAGGTATTATGAATCTCAGAGGCCGGATTGTCCCCATAGTCAATTTCAGGCGTTTTTATGGGTTGGCTAATTATAAAGATGTCGCTTCTACCAAAATATTCATAATCAATGAGAGTTCCAGGTGCGTTGGAGTGATAGTTGATGAACTGCTTGAGATACTTAAGGTAGATCCCGAAAATCACACAAAGATTCCTGCAATGTTAAGTAAACAGCTTGGTGATAAGGTTAAGTGTCATATCAGGGAAGCAATAGAGGTAAAAGAGAGGAATAAAGAAAAACGGACTATAATGATCTTTGATGTGAAAAGCTTTGTCGATGAGATTGAGAATCGGGGGACGGCAGATGGAAGCAAGGACAAACAGGAACAGGTTAAAGCAGCTATCGGAACTAACCAGTAGTTGGTTAAAGATATGATTGTTGGTTTTTTTATTCTTAATGAGACCACGAAACGAAAAAGCGTGGCTTCCAAAATGAAAGGAGATAGCTATTATGGTACGTACTGAGAGTTTAGAACTGTTTTTGTCAGGCAATTCGATGCTTGAGGCGATGGGAGAACCTCTGTTTGTCATAAATCCTGAAATGGTTATTGAGTATGCAAATCCTGCTTTCTATGAAAAATTCGGATTGCTGGAAAAAGATGTGAAGAAAAAGATGAATTGTGAGGAGATTTTTGGAAGCCCTCTTTGCGGCACAAAAGATTGCCCTGCAAAAAAAGCAACGAGGCTAAAAAAGCATTTTAGTGTGGAGAATATTTTACGGAAAGACAAAAGCCTCATGTACTTTGTAAACAGCGCTATTCCAATAAAAAGCAGTGATGGCAAAACTGATTTGGGGACTATAATTACCCTCTACGATATTTCGCGGCACAAGGAGACAGAGTTAAAAAGCAGGCAACTTGAGACTAATCTGAACGTTATTCCTACTCCTATCATGGAAATAGATAATCTGTTTAATGTTCTCTATATGAACCCGGCCGGAGCATCGGTGACCGGACTCCAGGTAGAAGAAGTAATAGGTAAGAAATGTTACGATCTGTTCAAAACACCGCATTGTAAAACCGAAAAGTGCGGGTGCAGCCAGGCGATGAAGACCGATGCTATTGTGACAGCCGAGACTATAGCGCGTCCGCGCGATGGTGTGATGGTTCCAATCCGGTACACTGCTGCTTCAGTCAAGGACGCGAAAGGTAACGTGAAGGG
The DNA here is from genome assembly GCA_043805295.1 of Pseudomonadota bacterium. Taxonomy (GTDB): domain Bacteria; phylum Desulfobacterota; class Desulfobacteria; order Desulfobacterales. The sequence continues at coordinate 711 of JAZDIE010000040.1, read as the reverse complement.
CGCTTTGGAGTATGTGATGGACATCACCGAGGAGACGAAGCAGCGTCAGGCGGCGAACGAGAAGATTGAGAATTTGAATACTATCCCTACGCCAGTGCTTTCGATTGACACTGATTATAATGTTACATACATGAACCCAGTGGGCGCGTCTATTTTAGGCATGACGCCTGATGAGGTTGTAGGGAAGAAGTGCTACAATCTGTTTAAGACCCCGCATTGCAGGACCGATAAGTGCGCGTGCAGCCAGGCGATGAAGACCGATGCTGTAGTGACCGCCGAGACTATAGCGCGTCCGCGCGAAGGCATGATGATTCCGATTCGGTACACAGGCGCTCCGATCAAGGATGCCAAAGGGAATATAAAAGGCGCGCTTGAATATGTGCAGGATGTTACTGAGGAGACGAAGCAGCGTCAGGCGGCGAACGAGAAGATCGAGAACCTGAACACGATACCTACGCCAGTGCTTTCGATTGACACTGATTATAATGTTACATACATGAACCCAACTGGAGCCTCGATTTTAGGGATGACGCCTGAAGAGGTTATAGGGAAGAAGTGTTACAATCTGTTCAAGACCCCGCATTGCAGGACCGATAAGTGCGCGTGCAGCCAGGCGATGAAGACCGATGCTGTAGTGACCGCCGAGACTATAGCGCGTCCGCGCGAAGGCATGATGATTCCGATTCGGTACACAGGCGCTCCGATCAAGGA
>JAZDIE010000039.1:0-6488 GCA_043805295.1 Pseudomonadota bacterium | reverse complement strand
CTCATGGTCTTGTTTATGCCTTTGAGCCTACAGGTTATGCATATGCCAAGCTGCTGAAAAACATATTTTTGAATCCTCAACTTGGCAAACGCATTATTCCAATTCAAACCTTTATTTCCGATAAATCCGGCTCAGAGCACTCGCTTATTGCTTATTCAAGCTGGAAGGTGGACGGGATCAGCCAGGATGCCCATCCGTTGCACGGGGGAACAAAAAAAGACGCCAAATCTATACCCGCTATTTCCATAGACGAATTTTGTGCAATAAAAAAGATAAACCGCGTTGATTTTATCAAAATCGATACGGACGGATACGAATTTCAGGTGCTTACAGGGGCGCGTAAAATGATTGAATCATGTCATCCTGCAATTGTCTTTGAAATAGGACTCGATATTAACGAGCAAAATACCCCTTTTGAAAAATTCTGGGAGTATTTTTCGTCCCTTAACTATACGTTGTTTGATTCAAGGAAAAAGAAGAAAATTACTCTTGATAATTTTCATAGACATATACCCCTACGGTTTGCCACTGACATAATTGCCGTGCCTCCACTGGCATGACTGATCATGTTATAGCTTCTGTTAGAATGATAAGAATAATCACACGAAGAACACAAAGTATGGTAACATTTTGGTAGCGTAGAATTTAGGAGACCTGAGCAGTAAAAAAGTAATTGTCCTCCAAATATGGTATTTATATTTCATTGCAAATAAAACCCATAAAAGGAGGACAATATGTCACAGGATATTACGATTGAATTTGAGTGTCAATTCAGAGTTAATTTGCAAAGCAGCAATTTTTCATCGATCATGAAGGCATTCCTTTTGTTGTTGCCGCATATACTGGAGGATTTTTTTCAAAAAGTACTTGTTGGCTTCGGAGAGTATGAGATGCAGCTCGAAAAAAAGTCTTTTGCCTGCAAGTGTTGCAACAATGACTCGGAGTTTATAAGGTATTAAACCGGCCATTTCTTTTTTTGACAGATGGTGACACCTCCATCTTTGAAAGCCTGAAAGGAATGGCATATACCCTATCAGGCGCGCAGTATGTTTTATGGAAAGACGGTGTCAAACGAAAAGCGCTGACTGGTTACTGGTTACATGTAGTGGCGGAACTTATGGAGATATATGTGTGATTCGGCCATTGAGGGAAAAGGAATATACGCACACAGTATCTTATCTTGAGAATGCTTGCAACGATATGTTTACAGCGATAGAAAACCGATTGGAAGGTAAGACTACAAGTAGAGTTGAGCGACTGTTTCGAACGGTCAACATGAGAGTCAATCTGAGCAAGTGGAGTACGGGAGGGGCGCTAAATGTTACCAAGGTTCGCCTCGCTTACTACTATAACGGGTTTGATGCATAAGTATATGTTATACCAACGGCGAAATGGAGCGCATTATTGCAGGTCTCCTATTGACAACGCTACCAGAGTATTACTTGTAATACTACCTTCTCATTTTTTACTGTCAAGCACGAGGGAACCATCTTGATCTCACCTTAATGGCTTTCCTTGCGAAACAGAAAATCCCCCTGAACAACCAACCCCGAATTGCTATAGGTTGGGTTGTAAATCCCTTCGAGTTGGAATCCTCGTTCCACCAACCAGGCGATGACATTATGAGCGAGAGACTGTCCCTGATAGAGTTCCACGAACGAACATTCAACGTACAGGTAAGCAAATTCCATAAGCAGCGCCTCGCACCCTTTGAGAGTTTCCCAAGATTAGTTAAATTAATTAAGAACGTCCCCCTGTTTTTTACAGCGGCTAGCTATTCTGACTTTGAAGTCAGTTCTCCTTCTATGTATCGATGGATTATGCCGGAAATGAGGGTTTGATAAGGGATGCCCATTTCCAGCGCTTTCTTTTGAATGCCTTGGTAGTCGTGGTCGTAAAGGCGTATGGTTATTCGTTTGTCCTTTACCAAAGTTTTTCTAGCTGTTGCCTTTATAGCCTCAAGTTCCGTCTTAGACGGAGTGGAAAGCTTCATCTTCCCTTTCTCATAGGCATCAACAATGGCCTTTTCTTCCATGTCGTATTTCATGTATTGTTAACCCTCCTGCTCTTTTTTGTATGCCCTGGTTGCCTTTCGGCTGGGGATAATCGTCTTCAGGAAAACGTAGTCTTTTTCAACCACGTGAGGAACCAGATAGATGTATCCCTCCACAGCGACGAAGTATATTTTTTGTCCGGGGTAGTTCTCCTGGTCGGGATGATCGGCAAGCTTCCAGACGTCACATCGAGCCAGATGGAAAAGTATTTTTTCGAAAGAGATATTCCTTTCTGCTTTTAGCCGCTCGTTTTTCTCTGGGTCCCATTCATATCTCATGTTTTATTTGTACATCATTTGTCTGTACAAATCAAGACCATCACTAGCAGATACGATGTCGCATTTTCCGTTCATCATAAGGATAATCGCGGCGCTGACCGGAGCCGGGGTGCCGTGCAAGCAAGCACAGCTTGATTGTGCGGGTCACGGTGTCCGGTCCAGCTCCTTGTTCATGGCGAACCATCCCTTTGCCATTGATGCCTTTGTCCTGCTGCCGAATCATTTGCTTGCATATTGATATTCCCGGATGGAGACGCCGACTTCTCGACACGATGGCGTCTTGTAAAAAGATTGTTGTTGGGTTTCGTTCCTCAACCCAACCTACGAACTTTGAGTTCATTACAACCCCTGGCGTAGACCCCACGAACAACGCGGCAGAACAGGCAATACGTTTTGTTGTCATAGATCGTCATATAACCCAGGGTACGCGCAGTATAAAAGGAATAAAAAGAAATTAACGACTCTGGACAGTCATAGCAACATGCGCTCTCCAGGGACGATCGGCTTTCAATTTCATACTGGCATCTGTCAAGGCATACTTCAACAATGAACCTGCTCCTTCGCTACTGCCAGACACATCCTGACTTCCGCCACCTCCTGGCCTACAAAAAACATCTACAAACTAACGACCATATCGCAAACCGATTTTTCGGAACACCCTCGGCTCAGCAGCCCAGCTTCCTGTGAACGGTTACAGTTTTTTAATATCATGCCCTAAAGCTATTTAGGTACGGATACGATATATATCCATAGGGCGCAGGTCAACGCTGGTATTCCGACTTTATGTATTGCAATATGTGACGAATAGTTATTCATATACTATATGCTCAAAAAACGTTTATGATGCCCGTGACAGGAAGCGTTTAGCGTCATCATCAATAGACGGGCGCGATCCAGATAAGGGAAGAAAGGAGATTTTGTTATGACTGTCGAAGATGAAGAAATCTTGCAGTCCTATATCGAAGAATCTCTGGAGCATTTAGCCAGTATTGAAACCGATCTATTGGCAATTGAAAATGGCGGAGCTAATGTTGACAATGAGTTGGTGAACAAGGTTTTTCGTGCTGCACATTCAATAAAAGGCGGGAGCGCTTTTTTAGGCTTTAATAATATTAAAGAATTATCACATAAAATGGAGAATATTCTGGGTTTGATTCGTGATGGGAGCATTGTTCCCACCCCGGAAATCGTCAATATACTTCTTTTGGCATCTGATGCATTGAGAAACATGGTAAATAATGCTGCCGAAAGTGATCAAATTGATGTATCCAATCACATAGAGGCTTTGTCAGGGATATGTGGGGATTCCCATTCAAATATTGCAAATTTATCCTCCTCCAATGAAATTTCTAAAGATACTCTATCTAAAATGTTTGAGATACCTGTTTCTGAGGCGTCTGAAACAGAAATCACCACTGAATCCGTAAGTGAAGACAGCTCTCTTCTTAATAAGAAAGATGACGAAGAGGACAAGAGGGGTAAGACTGATTCATCCTTGCGAGTGAATGTAAAACTTCTTGATTCTCTTATGAACCTGGCTGGGGAACTTGTTCTGAGCAGAAATCAACTCCTTCAAGCAATACCTCTTAGAGATTTTCATGCAGTAGAGGTGGCAAGTCAACACATTAATCATATTACTTCTGGACTTCAAGAGGCCATTATGGCTACCCGAATGCAACAAATAGGTAGCGTATTTAATAAATTTCCCCGTGTGGTGCGCGATCTTGCCAAGAGCCTGGGAAAGGAATTGAATCTTATCATTGAAGGTAAGGATGTTGAACTAGACAAAACAATAATTGAGGCTATCAACGATCCATTGACTCATCTGATACGTAACTCTGTAGATCATGGCATAGAGAGTCCTGAGGAAAGAAAAAAAGCTGGCAAAAAATCAGCCGGAACCATCTCGCTTAAAGCATATCATGAGGCTGGTTATGTCAACATTGAAATCAGCGATGATGGCAAAGGCATGGACGGAAACAAGCTGGCAAAAACCGCAGTCGCTAAAGGCTTGATATCGGAAAAACAGGCCAGTATGATGTCGGATAAAGAAAAAGGAAATCTCATTTTTCTTCCAGGTTTTTCAACGGCTGAAAAGGTGACTGATGTGTCTGGGCGGGGAGTTGGCATGGATGTTGTGCGTACAAACCTTGACCGCCTCGGTGGTATCATAGACATAGAGACCAAGGTTGGACAGGGAACAAGAATACGCACCAAGTTGCCATTAACGCTCGCAATAATAGCCAGCCAAATAGTCGCAGTTGAAGGAGAACGATATGCCATCCCCCAGGTCAATCTCGATGAACTTTTGAGAATACCGTCAGATCAAGTAAAAGACAGATTGGAAAAGGTGGGGAATGCAGATGTTGTAAGACTACGTGGAGACTTACTACCCCTGGTGCGGCTATCTGATGTCCTTGGCGTTGAAAAAACTTATGTCGATCCAAACTATGAAGATCAATTAGGGATTTCGCATGATCGTCGAGAAAACATAGTAGACAGAAGGTCTAAGAAAAGCGCGTTGCTTGAGGATGAATTCCTCAAAGTCGAACAAGCAACAACTATTCAGGAGGAACTTCAAGAATTCACTGCCGGAAGCCGCAAAAATCATGACCGACGATACCACGCGCAAAGCGCAATCAATATAGTAGTAGTATCTACAGGAGATATGAAGTTTGGGCTGATTGTAGATAAGCTGTATGACTCTGAGGAAATTGTGGTCAAGCCCTTGGGTTCTCACCTAAAAGACTGTCAAGGATATGCTGGCGCCACGATTATGGGCGATGGGAGGGTGGCTTTAATCCTTGACGTGGCAGGGCTTTCCAAACTTGCCGGGTTAATGTCTATGGAAGGAAATTCCTTGGAAAAAGCCTTGTCAAAAGCCTTGTCAAAAGACAAGGCGTCAAAACATCAAAAAGACGTTCAGTCTCTGTTGGTCTTTATGAATGCAGACCAGGAGCAATTTGCTGTTCCGCTTAGTCTGGTGGAACGTATCGAGAAAATCAAGACAACAAGCATTGAAGAGGTTGGTGGAAGAAGAGTCGTAAAGTATAGGGGGGGGACTCTCCCTCTATTTGCCATTGAAGAGATTGCCAAGGTCAAGCCTCTGGCAATCAAGCAAGATGTTGTAGTAATTGTGTTTACTCTTGTTGGAAAAGAGGTTGGCATTTTGGCTAATCAACCATTAGATGCTATTGAAGAATCCATAGAATTTGACGATAGCACTTTTAAGCAGCCGGGCATAATGGGTTCTGCCATTGTTAGAGGTTACACCACTTTGATGGTTGATATTTTTGGTTTGGTAGAATCACTCTATCCTGATTGGTTTGGTGACAGAAGTCCTGTGGCCACCACTGATGGATCTGCTGCAACTATTCTCCTGGCAGAGGACTCCTCTTTTTTTCGCAATCAACTCAAGGGTTTTCTTACAGATAGCGGATACAGCGTAATCACTGCAGAAGATGGACAAGTTGCATGGAATCTTCTTGCTGAAAATTCTGATTCAGTATCCTTAATAGTAACTGATATAGAGATGCCTAACATGAACGGTTTTGATCTTACAACAAGGGTGAGGCAAAGTGAGCGTTTTTCGCATTTGCCTGTTATCGCAGTGACTTCCCTTGCCGGCGAAGAGGATGTTCAAAGAGGTAAGGCTGTTGGAATCAATGACTATCAAATTAAACTGGACAGGGAAAAACTTTTGGACAGCATTCATAATTACTTGGTCTCTGCTCAGAAATAAGGTGATCTAACACAAACCAAGTCGTCATTCCGGCAAAGGCTGGGATCCAGGGTATTGGCTATTACTATGTTATACGTTTGATACATTGGACTCTGGTTTTAGCCGGTGTTACATTTAGGTCTTAGGGGGTTTTTTAAGTAAGGTCTTTTTACAATTTTATGAAGCCAAAATGGCGGAAGGAGAAAAATGAAATCATTATTTTCAACGTTTCTGATTATTTTATCCGTAGTCTTATCAACTGGTCTTGGCCTTGCGGAGGATGTAGTAAAAGTTCCAGCAGTTGATGTGGCAAAAGTTCCAGTAAAAATTGGCCTGAACTATCCAAAGACAGGGCCATACAAAGTCCAAGGGCTTGATCAATTACAGGCCGCAGAGCTTGCGGTGGAAGAAATCAATTCAGCAGGCGGAATTTTG
>JAZDIE010000038.1:0-2710 GCA_043805295.1 Pseudomonadota bacterium | reverse complement strand
TATTAATCGAATCCGAAGGCTTAAGTCTGATTTCAGCAAGGAGAGCAATAAGCCTTTTAAGGGCATCTCTCTTTGCGCAAAAGCCTTCATAAACCCTTTTAGGCACAAGCCCTATCTCAAAGCCTATGTCTCTCAATCTTATATCTGCATTATCCTCTCTAAGCAACAACCGAAATTCTGACCGAGATGTAAACATCCGGTATGGCTCTGCCGTACCTTTAGTAACCAGATCATCTATCAATACACCTATATATGCGTCAGCTCGATCCAGAACAACCGGCGCAGCCCCCTTAAGAAGCCGTGTAGCGTTTATTCCAGCCATAAACCCTTGGGCCGCAGCCTCTTCATAGCCGGAAGTGCCGTTAATCTGGCCTGCGCAAAAAAGCCCTTTAATCCTCTTAGTCTCCAGGCTGGGTTTCAACTGCAATGGATCGATATAGTCGTATTCAATGCCATAGCCTGGCCGAACGATCTCGACTTTTTCCAGACCTTCAATCGAGCAAAGCATTCGCTGCTGCACGTCAAGCGGCAGACTGGTCGCCAGGCCATTTGGATATATCTCGGTTGTCCCCATGCCCATCGGTTCTAAAAATATTTGATGGCGGATCTTTTCCGGAAATCTCACAACCTTATCTTCTATCGAAGGACAATACCGCGCGCCCACACCTTTAATTACTCCGGCAAAGAGAGGTGACCTGTCTAGTCCGCTGCGGATTATCTCATGGGTATTAAGGTTGGTGTATGTTATGTAACAAGGAACCTGTGGCTGTAAAATAGATTGAGTTTCAAAAGAAAAAGGAACCGGTGGATCGTCCCCATATTGCGGGGTAAGTCTTGAAAAATCTATTGTCCTGCCGTCAAGCCTCGGCGTAGTCCCTGTCTTTAGACGGCCCATACAAAACCCCAAACGTTTCAAGCATTCTGAAAGCAAAACAGAAGCAGGATCGCCCATACGACCAGCGGCAAACTGCCTCAGTCCAATATGGATTACACCTTGCAAAAAAGTCCCGGTTGTAAGAATAACCGCGCAGGATGAGTATCGCTCGCCAATACTTGTAATAACCCCGGAGACAGCGTTGTCATCAATAATCAGTTCATCAACCACCGCCTGTTTAATATAAAGGTTCTCCTGTTTTTCCAAGACTTGCTTCATGCAAATCCGGTACTGTTCCTTGTCTGCCTGTGCGCGCGAGGACTGGACCGCCGGCCCTTTTTTTGTATTAAGCCGCCGGAACTGTATCCCTGTCGCATCGATATTCTTTGCCATCTCTCCGCCAAGGGCGTCGATCTCTTTCACAAGATGCCCTTTTGCAAGCCCCCCAACTGCCGGGTTACAAGACATCTCGGCTATATGATCCACATTAATCGTCAGCGCCAGGGTTTTACAGCCTAATCTTGCACACGCCAAAGCAGCCTCACATCCAGCATGGCCTGTTCCGACTACAATAACATCATATTTGATGGCTTCGAGTTTGTTTTGCATAGATCAATATCCTTACTTACCTAGCCATTAAAGTTGACTTGGAATGCGCACTTTGCTACAAGATTTACATGCAATATCTTCGTATAACATGCGCCATGCTTGTAATAAACTTCTTTATCCAAATCTGCCCCACAAAGACCGAATGCCTGGCTTCAGCCCCAGACTTGGCATATTCTCAAGCCAAAGAGGCATATGAAAGCCTGGTCAGATCCTCAAAAAAAAGAAACTCGCGCCGCAACTGGCTCAATGTGATCGCCGCATTCGAAACAGCTTACAAAAACAACCCCAAAGGAGCGCTGGCAGACGACGCTTTATATATGCTCTCAAATATATACCATGAACTTCACGGGTATTCCGGCAAAAAAACCGACCTTGAAGCGGCCCAAAAATACCGGAACCTGCTTTTAAAAAAATTCCCAAGTAGTTCACTGGTTTCTAAGCCAAAAATCGCTCAGGAGCAAGGCAATACTATACCTGAACCGCAACAGCAAGCGCATTCCCAGCAGCTTGCTGCTAGGTCAGGCGAGCGAATAAAAAAAGGGGCGGTGAATCGTCAAAAGAAAGGCGAAGACAAAACATTAATCAAGGTTTCAGGGTTACGCTTCTGGTCCAATCCAACCTATACCAGAGTGGTGATAGACGCTGGAAATACGGCTTCCTATACCCATCGCCTTCTTAAAAAAGATGTCTCAATCAAAAAACCTGAAAGGCTTGTCTTAGACGTAGAAAATGCCAAGCTGGATCCAAAACTTGCCGAGGCTGTTCCTATTGAAGACGATCTCCTAAAAGAAGCCAGGGCAGCTCAATATACCCCAAATTCTGTAAGAGTTGTGCTTGACATTAAGTCCATCAGCACGTTCAACATATTCTCTCTGGAAAACCCCTTCCGTATTGTAATTGATGTAAACTCAAAAAACGGCAACTCTGTTCAACCTCCGGCAGACGATAACAGGCTAGAGCCTTCTACCAACACACTGGCCAGGCAACTCGCATTAAACATAAAAACCATAGTAATAGATCCGGGACATGGCGGCAAAGACTACGGAGCTCCAGGTTATTACCCTGGAGTACATGAAAAAGATATTGTATTAAAACTGGCAAAAATGCTTGGAGAAAAAATATCCCAAAAGCTGGGCTGCAAGGTAATTTACACAAGAAGCAGAGATCGTTTCATTCCGCTTGAAGAAAGAACCGCTATTGCAAACACAAAAAACGCAGACCTTTTTA
>JAZDIE010000037.1:0-18582 GCA_043805295.1 Pseudomonadota bacterium | reverse complement strand
ACACATCAAAACAGATTCTTTTCTCGCTAATTCGGCATTGTTTCAGTGTGCGATTTTTGCCTACAATACTCTTCGCTGGATGGCCATGATAAGTGGTGATACAACATTGCGCAGTTGGGAGGTCCAAACTATTCGTGCTTTCCTGATTCGTGTGGCAGGAAAACTTCTTGTAGGAGGAGATCAATTGAAGTTGAAAACTCCGCCCGATCACTTGTATGCTAAACAATGGAATGTTTGGACGGCTTTAGCGATCTGACCACCCCTGTACGCTTGCTAAGCCCTGGAGGGTTGCTGATCAAAGTTGAAGTAAAGTATGGCCCGGAAATACGGGAAGAGAGAATAGCGTCTTTTTTTCAAAAAAATCCCCTTAAGCAGGCGTTTGGGAAAACCTAAAATGACTATGTCGTCTCTATCTCTGGAAGAGATCACTAAATTTAGACCTTTTAAGTCCTTCCACGATATATTGAGAGGGCGTTCATATCTCTGTTGGCTCTGCTAAAAACAGGATTGCAGGATTTAGGTATTATTTGGGGGGCAATGTCAGATATTCCTGGACAGACTCAAAAAATCCAACAAACTTGTGGAAGAGTCTAATCAAAAGCTTGAAGAACAGGTGGCGGAGCGCACCAGGGAACTCGAAGCAGCGAATAGAGATCTCCGGCAAGAGATAGAACAACACAAAAAAACACAGGAGACGTTGCGCCAAAGCGAGGAAAAGCTATCAGGAATACTTTCTGCGATAGCAGACAATATAAGCATGATAGATCAGAACTACATGGTTACATGGGCGAACAAAACAGCGCTCAATGTCTTTGGAGGCGATCTGGTTGGAAAAAAGTGCTACGCAGCCTTTTATAGGGAAGCGGTTCCGTGTGAGGGATGCCTTGCAGTCAAGGTCTTTTCAGACGGACGGATACATGAAAGGGAAGTAAACATAAAACTCAAAGACGGCTCATGCAAGACATTCTGGTGTATTGCCAGTATCGCCATTAGGGACAAGTCCGGCAAGCCAACACATGTAATAGAGGCCTGCCGGGATATTACTGAAAAAAGACTTGCAGAAAAAGAGGCGACAGAAAGCCGGCAGCTTCTTAAAAGAACCTTTGACAGTCTCATAGACGCCGTATTCGTGCTCGACAACGATAATCCCCCGCATATTCTTGACTGTAACAACGCCGCATGCGCCATGTTCAACTACAACAGGGAAGAATTCCTGGGCAAGACCACTCTGCCTCTACACATAGATACAGATCACATAATAAGATTCCGCAAGGCATTGCTTGAAGAAATTAAAATAAGCAGACGTTTTGAATTAAAAGAGTTCAACATGAAGCGAAGGGACGGAAGCATATTCCCAACCAGTCACTCAATCACTCCGCTTGAAGACGCGTCAGGAGTTTGGGCTGGATGGGTGAGCGTGGTCAGTGATATTTCAGAACAAAAAAAACAGGAGTCAGAGGCCGAGCGCCTTGCAGCCGCAATCAGCAATACTATGGATATTGTGATTCTTACAGACCAGCACGGAAGGATTGAATATGTAAACCCATCTTTTCAAAACATAACAGACTATAAACCAGATGAGATTATCGGCAAAAATATAGATATACTGGAAAGCGGAACATATCCGCCTAAATACATTCAAAATGTGTGGGATACGATCTCCTCTGGCAAACCATGGAAAGGGAGGCTCGCCAACAAGACCAAAAATAACCGGATCTTAGAGGTTGAATCAATTATATCTCCGGTCAAGGATAAGACTGGGATTATCACAGGTTATGTTGCAATTGAACGCGATATCACCAAGGAGATAGAACTTGAGCGTCATATCAGGCACACACAAAAAATGGAGGCGATTGGCGTCATGGCTGGAGGCATAGCCCATGACCTGAACAATATCCTCTCCCCTGTGATTCTTAACTCAGAAATCCTACTGCAAAGGCTTTCAGGACAAGACGACCTTTTGGAGGAGGTAAATGAAATACTTATAGCGTCTGACCGCGCAAGGAATCTTGTGCGGCAAATCCTGGTCTTCAGCCGCTCCAATGCACACGAGGAAAGGCGGCGGGTCAAAATACGGCAGATTGTCAGGGAGACGTTAAAATTCCTGCAAACAAGCCTTCCAAGAACCATCTCAATTCACGAAGACTATCATTCAACTGAGACTGAGGTGTTTGCCAATCAAGTGGAATTGCAACAAATCATTATGAATCTTTGTATCAATTCCTTTCACGCAATGCGTGAAAAAGGCGGCTCACTGAAACTTGGATTGTATGAAAAACAATATAACACAGGCGATAATACACCAGCGCTGGATATGAACCCCGGAAAATATACCCGGCTTGAGGTAAGCGACACAGGGAGCGGAATATTACCAGAGATTATTGATCGGATCTTTGAGCCTTTTTTTACGACCAAGCCTAAAAATGAAGGGACTGGCCTGGGGCTTTCTGTAGTCCACGGTATAGTCAAAGGGTATGGAGGAGCAATTACAGTAGAAAGCATCCCTGACAAGGGGACTACGTTTAACGTCTACCTGCCGATTGCCAAAACCAGTGACATAGCGATTGAAAAACCAATAAAACCTATGCCATTGCCAACCGGAAGCGGACGCATACTCCTTGTGGATGACGAACCGTCGATTACACGCGCATTAAAGGAACTCCTTTCTCTTTTGGGATATAGTGTTACAACAAAAAACAGCGGCGCAGAAGCCCTGGAAGAGATCCTGCGCAGACCTCTCGACTTTGACCTGGTAATCAGCGACCTTACTATGCCTGACATGACCGGCCTTGAACTTGCCAGAAAACTCGATGGGATTTCCCCTCCCCTGCCGCTGATCCTGATAACTGGTTATGGCGATACTAAAACAAGCTCAAAGGCGCGGGAGATTCCTTCAATTAAGGCTATAGTAGCAAAACCTATTTTGTCGCATGAATTGGCTAAAACAATTAAACAAACGCTTAACAAAAAACACGGCTAAAAAATATCAAGGATAAACATGACAAGCTGTATAAATGAAAAAGATTTTGCCCTTGCCTTACTTGAAACAATGCAAGCTATTGTACTTGTGCTTGATCCGGAAGGAAAGATTGTCCAATATAATACATATATGGAAAAGCTATCAGGATATAAACTGGAGGAGGTGAAAGGGAAAAACTGGTTTGAAACCTTTCTCCCGAAATGCGATCAGCCGCGTATCTTCAAACTCTTCCAAAAGGCTATAGACAATTGCCAAACCAGCGGCAATCAAAATTCCATTATTACCAAAGACGGAGAGAAAAGAATAATAGAGTGGCACGACAAGACCCTTACTGACGAACACGGAAAGGGATTGTATCTGATCTGTGTTGGACAGGATGTAACCGACCGGGAAAAGATAGAGCAAGAGATATACAAAGCAGACCGCCTTCAGTCGATCGGCATCCTTGCCAATGGCGTGGCTCACGATTTCAATAATATGCTTACATCCATAATGACAAACATATCCCTTGCAGCGATAATAGGCTCATCTGATCCTGGATATGTGGAGACGCTGGCAGAAGCGGAACACGCGTGTCTTTTGGCAAAAAACCTGATCGAGCAGTTGGTCACTTTTGCCAAGGACGGAGAACCTAACATAAAGTCCACCTCTATTACGGAACTACTGATGGAATCCACCCGCTTTGCCTTGCGGGGGTCTAATGTGGGGGTGGATTTTTACCTACCCTCTGATCTTTGGCCCGCGACAGCAGATTTGGAGCAGATAGCAAGAGTGATACATAACATCGCGCTAAATGCGCGCGAAGCAATGCCAAATGGCGGCAAGATTGTTGTGCGCGCTGAGAATGTCTACTTAAACGTCCCAAATACCTTTGCCCTGCCTGAAGGGGATTATGTCAAAATTGAGATACATGACCGCGGACGCGGGATGTCCAGCGAGGCGATAAAGATGGCGTTTGACCCATATTTTTCAACAAAGACAAGAGGAACTCAAAAAGGTATGGGACTGGGGCTTTCCATATGTCATTCCATAGTAAAGCAACACCATGGCCATATAGAGGTCTCATCCCAACCCTGCGAAGGGACCACATTGTCAATCTATCTTCCCGCAACATCCAGCCTTTCTAAGGATGACAACAGAGGGATCATTAAAGGCAAAGTCCTTGTTATGGACGACGAACCTCAAATCCGGAAGAGCTTGTACCGTGCATTGACTTATTTGGGATATGAAACAAAAACAACAGAAAACGGCCTTCAGGCTATCCAGCTTTACAAAGAGGCTTTAGCCACTGACTCGCCCTTTAACGCAGTAGTCCTTGACCTGACTGTACAAAACGGCATGGGCGCAATCGAGGCAATAAAAATCCTTTCGGAACATGATCCCAAAGTGTGCGGTATTCTTACAACCGGGCATTCACAGGAGCCTATTTTGTCAGAGTATAGAGCGCATCGATTCCGCGCAATTCTTAAAAAGCCGTACTCCCTGAACGGACTGCGTCAGGCATTGCTTTCGGCACTGGGCGATCAACCTTGCCAATTACCAAACGAGTCTTAAGGGAGTATTATCCTGTTTACTTTCTCCTGCATTTTAGCCAGGCTTTCTTCAGAATATGGTTTTGTGTGTTTAAGCGCCGGATCAAGCGGGTCATGAGGGTTAAAATTCTGCAACAAAAGCCGGGTTGCCCCTTTAACCCTCCTGGCTATCTCATAAATGTCATCCTCCTCAAGCAATCCCGGCACTACAGTTGTACGAAAGCTATAAGCAACGCCACATCCCATTAATAAGTCAATACTCTCTTCTATTTGTTGAACAGACACAGGGACGCCAGCGCAAACACTATAGTTATGTTCCCTGAGAGGGGACTTGATGTCCATAGCCACTTCGTCCAGCAACCTATCTCTAACAAGGTATCTTAAAATTTCCGGATGAGTCCCATTAGTGTCAAGCTTGACAAGAAATCCTTCAGCCCTTATTGCAGCAATCAGGGAGGTAAGCCCTTCATGAAGAGTCGGCTCACCTCCGGTTATACATACCCCATCAATCCAACCCCTTAGCTTGCTAAGCCGGGCAAGGATTTGATCAAGCGGTATCTCTTCAAGAGACAGGCCATCTTTAACAAGACGGTGATTATGGCAGAAAGGACATCTGAAGTTGCAATTGGGAAGGAATAAGACAGAGACTATTTTACCTGGCCAGTCAAGAAATGATGCCTCTATAAAGCCCTTAATAGAAGGGATTAAGCTCATAACGATATAGACGACAGATATTCCCTTATCTTGTTTACTTCCGTGATTGAGCTTGAATCGTCCAGCACAAGGATTGGAAGGCCTTTTAGCTCCACATCCTCTACCAGCTCGTGCCATGCAAGGTGTGCCAATGCGCCAGGATTATCAGGGCTTAGTTCTTCTATTTTTACGCCCAGCATATTAAGATTAAACTCTTGCTTTACGTCCTGGCATGCGCTGCAAAGGGTCTTGGTAAAAAGTGTCATATAAACCTCCATCCGTTTAAGCTAAACAAAAAAACCGTTATTCCTATATCTATCCTTAAGTTCTCCCAGCTTCCCCTTATTCCAACTGGATATCCTTGTAAAGTACCCTGTAATACGGGTAATCCCTTCCACTTCCTCAGAGCCGCAAAACAAGCAGGCTTCACTAAGTCCCCTGCTCACCTTGCCGCAATCCTTGCAGGCGGTAAACTCCGGTGAAAATGCGATCTGATCATTTTTTGTATGTCTGAATGTCTTTGTGACAAAATTTGCGAGAGATTCTTTCGACGGTTTAGACTCTCCAAGCCATACATGGGTCAACGCGCCCGCCTCAATAAGAGGGTGAAACCGTCCCTCAAGCCGCACCCTGTCAATGGGATTAACGGACGCCCCAACATTGTACAATGTTGAGTTGGTATAGTAGATCTCGTTTCTGTAGATGTTCCCTTTTACAATCTCTCTTGCCTGCTTGGGATAGTATTGGATATCCAGCTTGGCAAAACGATATGCAGTGCTTTCCGCAGGGGTCTGCTCCAGCACAAACCGCATGCCATGCTTTTTGCTTAATTTGTCGGACGTTAGCTTCATGTGCGCAATCACCTTAAGTCCGAATTTTAAGGCATCCTCTGATTCGTGCATCTCCTGGCCAATATGATATTGGATCAACTCGTTAAGCCCTACCATGCCAATCAGGTACGTGCATCTGTGCATTCTCAGGTAAGGGGTGCCATCCAGCTTCATAGTAAGAAGGTTGAGAGGCCCTGTCTTCTCGTTTGATAAAAGCTTTTGGATAAACGCCCTCTTTTGTTTATGCGCCTCAGCAGCTATCTCCATCATATCGTTAATGTTTTCAAAAAGCCTTTTATCGTCCGCCTCTGACCGGTACGCAATCCGTGGAAGGTTAATTGTAACATTCTGCAAGGCAGAATAACGCATCTTCCAAGGTTCTTTAGCGTCGTCAAGGTCTGATTTTTCCAGTTTAAAGCTCAAGCGGCAGCATTCTGATATCTTTGCTGTGCTCCCGCGATCAAAAACAAAATAGGTATTCCCTTTGTCTGCCGCGACATCGCAGATATGATTAAGAAACTCCTCATGTCCGGCTGTCTTGAAAAATTTTTCCGTTATGTGGACTAGCGGCTTTGGAAAGAAAAACGGCCTTCCCGCTCCGTCCCCTTCTTTGTAGACATCAAAGAGCATCCAGACAAAACGCTGCGCATCTTTTTCATATTCAGCATATACCTTTCCTGTATAAACACCTCCAGGCCCTATAGCTGGAACATTTTCAAAGTGTTTAGGAACTTCCCAGTATAGGTTTATATCTGAAAATATGGCCTGGCCTCCACGAGCCACTGCCTGCTGTGAGAATTCAAAAATCATCATCTGAGCAAGTTGTTTAACGTCTCGATCGCTGAGACCTATCAAATAGGGAGCGAAAAAAAGGTTTACGGCATCCCAACCAATTGCGCCGGCAAAGTTGCTTTGCAAAGCCGCCGCAAACTTCACCATGTGGGCGAGCAATACCTCTGGATGCTTGGCGGGCTTTGCCATGGCAAGCGAGTTAGGGAGGTTCAACCCGAATTTTTTTAGATACTCAAGCGATTGGCCTGAGCAGTACGGACGATCAATGAATCCAAGGTCATGCAAGTGGATGTCCCCTCGCATATGCGCCTCTCCGACCTCTGGCGAAAAACCGTTCAATAACGCGTATTCTTTCTTGATACCTTCGGCCAATGTAAGGTTAGTCGCCTCAGGACCGTGAGGGACATTGGCGTTTTCCTTGTTCGGATGCATAATGATCTGCTCAACGTCATACACAGGAAAGCCTAGACGGGTGTGCATACGGCGCGCATCTTCCATCCCATGCTCTATTAGTTTCGCATTGACCAGCTCACGAATTAAAGGAGCGGTTATTGTCTTAATCGAGCTGGATAATATCTGCCTTTCCACCTCACGGCTGATCAAGTCTGCCGTATCACGATCTACAAATGCCTCGCGATTGAGCGCGTCCACTATCTTGCTTCTATCCCATCCGTCAAGCACCTCGGCTGAACGTTGTACCAGCAACGCCATATCGGTAGTTTCGTGGCTGGTTCTTGTTTTATCGGCAAACGATACTTCTATTATAGATCCCATAAATATGTCCTTTCCTGGAACAGAATTGTAAAAAGCTCACTTATGCTTTGTGTCTTACGCCTTAAATCTGGAGTTTTATATAATCCCGCTGTCAGCTTGTTTGTCAGGAAGAATTAGGCCAGGTTGTTACACCTAGTTGATCCTTTATATTGTGTAACTGAATCTAGTGAAACACAATATTTGGGGTATTGTCAAGAAAAAATCAGGCAAATTCAAACGGAGGTTTTGCAACCCCATTTTCAGTAATAATTGCCGTAGCATATCGATTTGAAGTAACATCAAAGGCAGGGTTTTTAAATCCCCAATGCCCTTTCCAGGCATTCATTCACTTTTTGAGGGTTTGCCTTGCCAAGCGTCGCTTTCATCACCTGACCGACAAAAAAACCAAAAAGTTTTTTCTTCCCTCCCTTGTACTGCTCAACCTCAGCAGGGAATTGGGCCACTATCTTGCCGACTTCCTCTTCTATCGCAGAGATGTCCGTTACCTGGACAATCCCCTTTGACTTTATAATATCCTGGGGCGCCTCGCCGGTCGAGGCCATCTCGTCGAAGATAGTCTTGGCGATCTTCCCGCTGATCGTGCCTGCGTCTATAAGGGAGATGAGGTCTGCAAGCCGCTCGGCTGAGACAGTGCTTTGGCTAATCTCTTTCCCCTGGAGATTCAGCATCCCAAGCAATGTGCCCATGATCCAGTTACTCGCCTGTTTAGGCTGCCTGCATTTTGCGACACATACCTCAAAATAGTCGGCAAGCTCTCGGCTGCTTGTCAAAAGACCTGCGTCATACGCTGGAAGCCCATATTCAGAAACAAACCGTTCCTGCTTTTTTTGGGGAAGCTCTGGAAGTCTTTTTTTTATTTCTTCAATCCATTCATCATCAATAATAAACGGGACAAGGTCAGGGTCTGGAAAGTATCTATAGTCATGCGCCTCTTCTTTGCCGCGCATGGAAATTGTTATTCCCTTATCAGCGTCCCAAAGCCTGGTCTCCTGTATCACCTTACCGCCTTCTTCGATAAGAGATGTCTGCCGTTCGATCTCGTATGCTATGGCTTTTTCCACGTTTTTAAACGAATTCATGTTTTTCAGCTCTGTCCTTGTGCCCAATTCTTTTGAGCCTGAAACCCTGATAGAGACATTAGCGTCACACCGGAAACTCCCCTCTTCCATGTTGCCGTCGCAAATTTTTAGATATCTAAGAATAGAGTGAAGCCTCCTGAGATATTGACCGGCCTCATCAGGCGTTCTCATATCAGGCTCACTAACTATCTCCATAAGGGGCACCCCTGCCCTGTTAAAGTCAACAAAGCTGACCGGACGATGAGTGTCGTGCCGGAGTTTCCCCGCATCCTCTTCCATATGGATCCTGGTAATACCTATCTTTTTTGATACCCCGTTGATATCAATAAAAATATGGCCGTGCTTTGCGACAGGAAGATCATATTGGGATATCTGATATCCTTTAGGAAGGTCAGGATAGAAATAATTTTTGCGGGCGAACTTGCTCTCTTTAGCAATGACGCAATTGGTAGCAATGGCCATCAGCATAGAGTATTCTACTACCTTTTTGTTTAAAACCGGCAATACTCCTGGCATACCCAGGCAAACGGGACAAGTATTTGTATTGGGCTGCGCTCCGAATTCAGTGGCGCAGCCGCAAAATATTTTAGTGCGGGTAAGAAGCTGTGCGTGCACTTCAAGCCCGATTACGCTTTCAAAAATCATGACTCCCTCAACTCCTATTGGTAAATTAAATTAAAAAGCTGATTGGCTAATTCAGGGTCTAGTTTTTTTCAGTGATGTCCGGTTAGAGTCTTGCATGTGGCCTTTTCTGTCCGATTTATATGAAAATAAACGCAACCAGTTGTTTTTTGAATATATCATTCAATCATGATAATCAGTTTAGCACTACATCGCCCTAAGCAGTCAAATAGCTAGTCCCCTCTAACAAGAGGGGTGAACGCGAAGCGGACATGGGGTATGTATCTTGAATCCATTTGTATTCCTCAGCACTGACGTACATGTTCCCCCTCTCCCGCGAAGGGAGAGGGAATTAACTGCATGATATCATTATCATTATTCCCATCCACCTTGACGGGGGAGTGTCAGGGTGGGGGTGAAAACAGTGCGACAAATAATATTTGGGGATGGATTTAAACACTACTATTATTCATTGATAACCCCCGGCTAACCTGCCGCGCCGATGACTTCTCGCGGTCAGGTTGAGCCGATTGTTGGGACTTTTTTTCTGTTTTATATTCAGCAGTTGGTTCATGTACAGCGGGGTAGCTGTCCATCCAAGATAAATCTTTACCTATAACAAGCTCCTCCATTGTCGTATGATGAGTGTTCGTCATTGGAATAAGACGCATTTGAAACCCGTGTTTTCTAGCCATCACCTTGACCTCATCTACATTATCATAAGTCATTAAGAAATTGCCTTTTACAAATTCGCAAAGCGAAAATAGGCGTTCGTGGTCAAGCGTAAAATGGCGATAAAGCCTTTTACCTGCCTTTTTCCCTCCTGCTGTGTAAGGAGGATCTATAAAGAAAACCACATCCCCACGGTGTGAATATTCTTGAATAACCTCCAAGCCGTCCTTTTGAAGAAATGTTATTCTTTTTGCAACAAGGTTTATATTAATGAATCTCTTGGCCAAGGTGGCGGGATACCAACGGGAGTTGATGCCCTTACCGTTCTCTCCATTTTTTAGGAACCCAGACCCTTCCGCCATGATGCCTCCGTGAAATGTTCGATTTTTCAGTATAGTCTGAAATGCCTTCTCTTTTATATCGACGGCAGGTTTAGATATTTTTTCAAGAACCGAATCTTTTGTTAGATGAAAAAAAAGAATCTCATTTGCAATCCATTCTGCCTGTCCATCAACCACGGTTTTCCAAACTGCGGCAATGTCTTCGTCAATTTCAGCCATAATTATATTTGGCACATAATTTTCAAACAGTGCAGTAAGGCTTATGATACCTCCGCCTGCAAACGGTTCAATCAGGAGAGATGGTTTGGGGTAGTGGTACGATAGCCAATTTCGGAATGTCGGAACAAACCATGTTTTTCCACCGGGATAACGAAAGGGGCTTCTTTGCGGGATTGAAGCGACATTGACTGGTTTAGGGGAAATTACCCGTCCAGTCATTTCTGGAAACAATATTTGTTGTATTGGTGCTTTCATCTTAGAATGGCTTTTCAATTGTTTTGTTTGTAGGGGGTGTCTCAAGTTGGTCATCCAGCTTTTCTTGAAGATGATTAATAAAGTCGTTAATTTTCCCTGGCACTGGAGTTGTAATAGAAATAAGAGCAGGCTCAAATTCTGTAAAAATTTCGTCAATTTTCGTTAGTGTGAATCTTTCCTGGCCATCGTCCTTGATTAATGTAAGGTCGTATATGAGCCAGGCAATATCAGCTTTCGATTTGCTGACTGTTTTTAAAACCGGAAGTGTTTCAAAGAAAGACTTGTTCAGAGCGACGGCTGTCTTTTTTCGCCAGGAGTGAAGTATTCCGCCCTTAAACATAAGCTGAGGCGCCAAGCGTTTTCGAGATGAAGACAGATAGTCAGGACGTGGATAGTTTGGTTGTGTTGTCCAGTCCATTTTGGCTTGGGTTTTCGGATTTTTCATGTAATGTTCAAAGGGGTCGCGAACGTTACCGGAGATGTAAACCGCTTGTATTTCAAGTGCGCCGAAATCGAAAATTCTTCCTTTATCGTCATATGCGGCGAGAACAATGTCAATATTTCCCGCTGATTTGCCATTTACATCGTTTAATCGGACTTCTGTGAGCGAACTCCAAGCAATGTTATCGCCAAAGAAAAAAGACGCGGCATCATCGGTGATGAGCCAGTCCTCTCTAAATCGGATAGGACAGGTTATTGCTGGGGCGTTATTGTGGAAAACACTACATACCCCAAGGGGATTTTTAGCTTTGTCTTTTGTGCAATTTGGCACCTTGTTGTTGAAAGGGCATAGGCGTTGCGAGCGATACCTATTTGCCTTGGCTGATTGATCGGTCACAAGGTGGCCGAAAACCTCTGCAAGTGGTTGAATATGTTCTGACATATCTTCCTTGATATTATTGTTTTATCTTAACGTCTTTCAACCGAGCGATTATACTGGTTTCGTAATCCATGTTCAATCTCCATTTGTCCCAAGTATCTTTTCCTGCTGTTGGACGATAATTGTTAAATAAATCTTACGATTCGGGCTTAGTTTATCCAATTTTTCTAATAGATCAGATGCCATGCTCATTTAATTCTCCTTAGATATAACATGGAGTTATAAACATCAAAAAAACCGTGCGTCAGTGCTGTGTATTCCTCTTATCAATAGTAGCTAAAACATCTCCCATGTTTGTTTTTACATCATGGTCATCAAATCTCAATATACGAAATTCCGGCGATTTAAGCCGCAACGATCAACCGTAATCATCTGGCAAGTTTTAAAAGCTTCGGATTATTAGTGTGCTTTTCGATCTATTTACAGACTTGCTTTTTACACACCCCGTCCGCTTCGCGTCCACCCCTCTTATTGAGAGGGGACTTTATTTAAAATCCTTTATCAGTTGATTACCGTGACTCTCCCATTTATCGCAAAAACAATATTTTCATCCTTCGGTGTATAGCCTGAAGGCGGAAGGTTTTTTATAGTTGTTTTCTCTTTTACACACCCCGACCGCTACGCGGTCACCCCTCTTGTTAGAGGGGAATTTCAACAGGTCATGTATCATGGGGCGCGCAACACTCAGTTTTTCAAAAACCTAAACTGTTACGATAATCATAATCTTATTTTTTTAGTGGTCTAACTCCCTCAACTTCCTTCTCAGTCTTCTCTTATAAAATTCCCTCTTAAGAGAGCCGACATGGTCTATAATAAGTTTGCCATTAATGTGATCTATTTCATGTTGCAAGGCAATTGCCTGAATCCCTTGCGCCTCAAGCTGGATTGGGGTTCCGGTTCTGTCCATAGCTGAAACAATAATCCGTTCCGCCCTGGGTATCTCTGCCTTAAACTCAATCACACTAAGACATCCTTCCTCAGTAGAGGTCTTTCCTTGGGCTGAGACGATTGTGGGGTTTATGAGTATATTCAATTGGCTTGTTTCGTCTCTTGGCGAGGTATCTATAATTATAATCCTGTATAGCTCACCCACCTGGTTTGCGGCCAAGCCAACACCGAAAGCGTTGTACATGGTTTCCGTCATATCGTCAATAAGCCGATCTATCCCTTTATCAAAATCAGTAACGGTCTGCGCCTTTTGCCGCAGCACATCATGTGGGTAGGTTACGATACTAAGCAAGGCCATAATTTGGTTTAGTGCCCCCTTGTAACAGTATAATCAGCAAGATCGACCATGAGCGACTTGGTCTCAGAGTCATCGAATATAGCAAGGTCGTTCTTGGCTGTAGCGGCGTAATGATTTGCCCTGGCCTGGGCGTATTCAATCCCTCCGTATCTGTTGATATAACTAAACATCTCTTCCATCATAGAGTCTGAATCAGCGCCACCCCTGACAATCTCTTCCATGCGGGACTTGGCATGGCCTTCCGCGTTTTTTAGGGCATATATAAGCGGCAGGGTGATTATTCCTTCCCGCAGATCTGATCCAGCCTCTTTTCCGAGTGTGCCTGAGTCCGCCGTATAATCCAACAGATCATCCCTTATCTGAAAGGCGATTCCAATATTGTTTCCATAGCTTGCAAGCGCCGTTTGCCGTTCAATGTGTGCTCCGGCAACAATCGCCCCAATACTGCACGCAGCCTCCATTAGACAAGCGGTCTTTCGTCTTATGATCTCCAAATATTCCGGCTCTTCTAAGTTAAGCTTTCGCTTGTTTAATAATTGATAAATCTCTCCTTCCGACATCTGCGCGGTAGTATTGCTTATGATCTCAACTACCTGAAGATTTCCGGACGCGGCTGCTGTAGACATAGTCTTTGCCAGAAGAAAGTCTCCGACCAGCACTGTCGTAGCGCTTCCCCAGATTGTATGCGATACAGCCTTACCCCTGCGCACCTGAGCCTCATCAACTACATCGTCATGCAAAAGAGTGGCTGCGTGAAGATATTCGAACATCACGGAAAGCGCTTTGTGATTATTACAAAACCCTCCACACAACTTGGCCGACAATACCATAAGAAGCGGCCTGACCCTTTTCCCGCCGCTAAATAATATATAGTTTCCCACCTTAGATACCAAATCAAGGTAAGGATTCAGCCCTTTCTTAAGCTCTTCTTCTATTTCAGCAAGGTCACGGGAGGCTTGAAACAATATCCTATTCTTTAAATTGCTCACAAAATTTCTCCTATCAGATCATATTCATGTGCCTCGGTAATAAGGACATCGACCCATTGGCCGATATCTGCTTTCCCTTGGGAGATATAGGTTAAACCATCAATGTCAGGCGCCTGAAAATAAGTCCTTGCCTTTAAAAGAAGGTCAGTCTCTTCAGAATACCCCTCAATAACCGCCTTATAAGTCTTGCCAACCCGTTTCTGGTTTTTCTGTTTAGATATCCTGGCCTGCATTGACATCACTATTGATCTGCGTTCCTCTTTGACCTCTTCAGAAATATGCTTGCGGAGCCGGCAAGATGGCAAGTCGTTTTCATTGGAATAGGGAAAAACCCCGACATGATCGAACTGCGCCTCTTCCAGCATGTTTAACAACTTGTTGAAATCTTCTTCTGTTTCTCCAGGGAACCCTACCATAAGCGTGGTTCTTAACGCCGCGTCAGGGATTTTGTTTCTAATATCCCTGAAAAGCCCTAAGATTTTTTTAGCGTTTGAAGGCCGTCCCATTCTTTTCAGGATCGGTTCGCTTATGTGCTGTATAGGTATATCAAAATAATTGCATAGAGTTTCGCACATAGCAACTCTTTCTACAAGTTCTTCGTCCACCCTGTCAGGGTGGCAATAGAGAAATCTAATCCAGAAAAATTCAGGTATTTTTGCAAGTTCAGCCAACAACAGGGAAAGACGGCTTTTGCCATACAGATCAACCCCGTAACATGTGGTTTCTTGAGCGACCAGAATCAGTTCACGCACTCCATTATCCGCCAGAAAGCGCGCCTCTTCAAGTATCTCATCAATTGGCCGGCTGCGCAGCGCCCCCCTCAATTGTGGAATGATACAATAGGAACATCTGTTTGAGCACCCCTCAGCCACCTTTAAATAAGCGGTATACCCCGGAGTTGACCGTATGCGCGCTTTCCATAAGGGGAGGGTAGAGGATGCGTTTTCAGGCAAGGGCAGAAATATTTTATTAGCGCCTAACGTTCCCTCCACAGCAGGGACAATCTCATTAAAAGCACCAGTGCCTAAAAAAAGATCGACCTCCGGCAGTTCCTGAAGCAGCGCCTCTCCATATCGTTGAGGAAGACAGCCTGCTACTATCAGCCGCCGGCATCTACCTTTTTCTTTTTCCTGCGCAAGTTCCAGGATGTTATCGATCCCCTCTTCTACCGCAGATTCTATAAAGCCGCATGTGTTTACAACAATACAGTCCGCATCGGTCTGGTTGGGGACAACGTTCCAACCTGCTGAAACAAGCCTCCCCAGCATGACCTCGCTATCCACAAGGTTTTTGGGACAGCCAAGGCTTGAAAAATAGATGCTCTTATTCATCATGGCAAGAATATATTGAAATCATTGTGCTCCCATACTTTCTTTGATCATACAGAGTTAATCCGCAAACCGCCTCTGGGACGGTTTCTTTTATGCTATGCTCTGCGATAACCCTCCCTTGCAGCGCCAAAACCTGGGATTCGGCTAACAAGGATAGTGTCTTTGCAATAAGGTCTTTTTCATACGGCGGGTCTATAAAGACAAGGTCATAAAAATAAACTAGTTGTTTCAGCCATCCCAGTCCTTTAAGGATATCCCTATTTATCACTATTGACTGAGCGGTTAATTCAAGTTTTATGATATTTTCTTTTATAAGGCTCAAAGCGTATGCATGACGATCTACAAATACGGAGAAGGCCGCGCCCCGGCTAAGCGCTTCAAGTCCCATGGCCCCAGTTCCTGAATAAAGGTCGAGCACGCAGGCGCCGGTTATATAACCACTGATTATATCAAATATAGATTCCCTGATTCGATCTGCGGTGGGCCGGATGATATTTCCTTTTATGGCTTTAAGCCTATGCCCTTTTTTGCATCCAGAGATTATTCTCAACAATTTTATTCTGTCTTTTCATTATGCCCTGCCTCTTCAGACTCTTTTGCAAGCGGCATGGAGTTTTCAGGGGTGTGTTGCGGCTCGAATACAACCAAGGTAATTCGGTTCCCTTCCATTTTTTTTACCTCAAACAAGCCTGATTCACATGAGACCTTATCACCTTGCTCTGGCTTGCGGCCAAGCTGGGAAAGGATGAATCCGCCCACAGTAGTGTATTGGGACGAACCTGGAACATGGACGTTCAATGTGTCATTAAAATCCTCGATAGCTATACCAGGGTCAACGGCGTATAGGCTATCGGACAGCTTTTGTACGTCAGGCTCAATCATGTCATACTCGTCTTCTATCTCTCCGACAATACTTTCAAGTAAGTCCTCCATGGTGATCAGTCCGGCTGTGCCTCCGAATTCATCTAGCACAACAGCCATCTGTATCTGCTTTTTTCTAAATTCACGAAGAAGACTCCCCTGGAGCTTGGTCTCTGGCACTGCATATACCTCCCTGATGAGTCCTTTTGCTTTAGCAAGCGTCTCGGGTTTAGTATCCAGGCCAAGCAGATCCTTTGCGAAAACAACACCCATGATATTATCGATGGTTCCATCGTACACTGGAATACGCGAATACTTTGAAGTCTGGAATAGCTCAAGGAGTTTTGCATATGCAATATTTTTCGGCACAGCTTCTATATCCGGCCTGGGAACCATGTCAGCAGCCACAGTTTTGTCAGCAAACTGGAATACCTTCTTGATGATCCTGGTTTCGTCTTTGCCCAGAACTCCATCCTCATACCCGTCCTGAATGACTTGCAGGATGTGATCCTCTGATCGCGTACAACTTATTGCAAATTCAGCCTTTTCGATCCCTAACAACATCGAGACCATTCGAGCTGACCAATTACTGAAAGATATGAACGGCAAACTTACACAATGGATCAATTCGATCAGCCACGCCGCAAAATAGGCGACCCTTTCAATATTTTTTAATGCATAAGCCCTGGGAACAAGGTCGCCCAACACAACGTCCAAATAGGCTATTACTAAAAAAGATATCCCGACGGATAGTGGATAGGCAAAGAAAGTCAACGCCTCAAAAAAGGGCTTATCAATGGCTGCCCGGATATAAGGGGCAACACCTAATACGCTGATTACGCCCAAGCCAATAGAAACAGCAATCCTGCCGGTCCGGCAGACAGCCTGGAATTTATCGGGCGAATCAAGCATCGTTTCTATTGAACGGATACGACGCTGACCTTTATCAGGCAACCGTGAAAGCTGGGGCGACGTAATGTATGTAAGGGCGGTCTCGCTTGCGACCAGAAAAAAACGACAGATGATAAGAAGAGCTATGATAATAATATAGACTAACATTTTTGTAATTACTCAAGGGATAGGTAAATAGGCTGAAGACCGAAGGCTAAAGGTTATACGTTTGGGGTTTATGTTTCATAACCTTCAGCCTTCAGCCTTTTTTTTATCATTGCCGCAGAATATCTTCAAGTTGTTTTTATATAACCGTTCGCGGGGTTCAAGGCTAGAAAATACATAACGGTTATTCCGCCCTCAACGCCTCAATTGGATTCAGGTTTGCTGCGCGCAAGGCAGGAAGCGCCCCTGACAAGAGACCGACAAGAGCAGCAAGGGCTTCTGCCATTGCCACATAAGACCATGGGGTATGTGTGGGTAGGGCTGGGACTGTGCTTCCAATAAGCCATGCGCCGCCTGTGCCGATTACTAATCCGGCCAGACCGCCGATGCCGGCTAAAAGAATCGCCTCGCCAAGAAAGATAAAAACTATTTGCCTTCTCCCTGCGCCTAGCGCTCGCAGCAAGCCTATCTCAGCAGTACGTTCATTTACTCCAATCGTCATGATGGTTAGAATCCCCACGCCTCCCACCACAAGTGATATACCGCCCAGGGCAGCCACGGCCAATGTCAGAATATTGAGCACAGACCCCAGGGCATCGAGCATTTGTTCCTGTGTGGTGATAGTAAAGTCTTCGGACCCATGCAGGGCAAAAAGGAGTGATCTTATTTTTTTTACCAAATCGTCTGAGCTGCCTGAGGCCGCATATACCAGGTCGATCTCCATAAGACTTTCTCTGTCGAACATTCCCAATGCCCTCCCCGCAGGGATATAGACCGCGTCGTCCAGGTCAAAGCCGAGCATCTGGCCCTTGGATTCCATCACTCCCACAACCCTGTATTGCTCTCCGCCGATACGTATGCGACTGCCAAGGGGATTGTGAGTTCTAAAGATTTCTTCCTTGACTTTACTCCCCAATACAACAAAGGCGCGGGCTGCGCGGGGATCATCTTCTGGTAAAAAACGCCCCATAGCCACCTGCATCCTCCACACAAGAGGCACCTGAGGACCTACGCCAAAGATATAGGTTCGTCTGCTAAGCTTCCCAAATTCAACCGGCGCGTTCCCTTGAACAAACGGAACAACGCCCTCTACTCCTCTAAGCTCTTTAATGGCAAGCGAGTCCTCTATTCGAAGTGGCCGCACGTTACTGATCAAAGCGCCAGACACCCCGCTTGTCGTGGTTTTGCCTGGATTGACGGCGATCAGGTTTGTGCCGAATTGCGTAAATTCAGAAATGACATAGAGTTGAACGCCTTTTCCGATAGAAACCAGCAACACCACGGCGGCAATTCCAACAGCAATCCCCAGCGCCGTGAGAAAGCTCCTCAAGCGATAGCTTTTCACAGCGTTGAGCGAAAAACGAATAAAGTCATTCAGAAGCAAAAACTGTGTCCTTTAGGAAGAAGGTTAAGGTAAAAAGGGTATTAGGC